>DATMCA010001171.1:0-14819 GCA_035559015.1 Umezawaea sp.
GGCGACATTTTCCGCGAGGCGTACGGTCAGCGTGGAAGTGAAATGACCTCGGTCGACGAAAATCGCACAGTCAGGCACCGGTGAAATGACCACTGCTGAACGGCACGCCGCCGAGACCACCACCGCCGCCTCGTGCGGCTCCTGCCCGCACCCGCTGGCCGACCACGACGCCCTGGGCGTGCGCTTCTGCGCCGCGTCGACCGCGTCCGGCCTGACCAGGGGCTGCATCTGCGGCCGATAGTCAGCCGGCTTTCCGCAGGTGGGCGGCGCGCGCGGCGCGCAGGGCCGCGGGGCTGTTCCAGCCGATGACGCCGACCGGCTCGCCGCCGGTCTCGGCCAGCGCGACGAACCGGCCCGACCCCGGCGAGCCGTCGACCACGCGGACGTCCGCGCCCGCGGGCACCCAGCCGTGGACCTGGATCCGGGTGTCGTGCTGGTCGGTCCAGAAGTACGGCACGGGCGTGTACGGCTGGTCGGTCCCGCTGAGGTGGCCCGCCACGAACGCCGCCTGCGCGACGGCGTTCGTCCGGTTCTCCAGCCGCACGTCCGCGCCGAGCCCGTCGTGCCGCCACCGGGCGACGTCGCCGACGGCGTAGACGTCCGGGGCCGCGCGGCAGCGCGAGTCGCACACGACGCCGTCGTCCAGCGCGACCCCGCTCCCGGTGAGCCACTCGGTCGCGGGCGTGGAGCCGATCGCCACGACCACCACGTCGGCGGGCACGACCTCTCCCCCGCCCAGCCGCACGCCGACGACCCGTCCGCGCTTGCCGACGAGCCCGGTCGCCGGGGTGCCGGTGCGCATCCGGACGCCGTTCGCCACGTGCAGCGCGGCGACGTGACCGCCGAGTTCGGGCCCGAGGTGGCGTTGCATCGGCGTGGGCAGCGGGTCGACGACGGTGACGTCGAGGTCCATGCCGCGAGCCGTCGCCGCGATCTCGCAGCCGAGCACGCCCGCGCCGATGACGACCACCCCTCGGGCCGCCAGCAGGTCGGAGCGCAGCAGCGCGCTGTCGTGCAGGGTGCGCACGGTGTGCACCCCGGAGAGCCCGCGCCCGAACGGCAGCCGTCGCGGCACCAGGCCGGTGGCCACGACGAGCGTCCGGTAGCCGACCCGCCAGCCGTCCGCGAGTTCCACCCGGTGGCCGTCGACGTCCAGCCCGACCGCGCGCCTGCCGAGCACCAGGTGGACGCACAGGTCGTCCAGCCGGTCGTCGTCGCGCAGGAGGGCCCGCTCCGGCGGCCACTCGCCGGACAGCACCTTCTTCGACAGCGGCGGCCGGTCGTACGGCAGCTCGTCCTCCGCGCCGACGAGCTGGATGGAGCCCGGGAAACCCTTGCGGCGCAACCCCTCCACCACCCCGAGCCCGGCGGTGGACGCGCCGACCACGAGCACGTCGACGGTCATCGCTCCTCCTTCACCACGTCGCGGAACGGGGAACGTCCGGCCGGTGCGGGTCGGTCATCCGGCCGATCCGCACCGGCCGGACGCCCGCCTACCGTCGGTGCGGTGGCGAGGCGCTCCTCCAAGACCTGACGAGCAGCGCGCTCGACCCGGTCGGGGGCCGGGTCGAGCGCCGACCGCGGTGGCCCGGCGGACGCGGAAGGCGTCCGCCGGGTCGTCGGACTAGCAGCGGCCGAGGTCCTCCCACTGGGCGGTCAGGCCCGGCTCGGACCCCTGGGTCCACCAGCGGGCGCGCCACAGCCGCTGGTTGTGCGTGACGCGCGCGTTCTCCAGGTACACGCTCTCCCACCGCCACGCGTCGACGCCCCCGCAGCCGACCGGCGTGCCGGGCGTGGTCGTCGTGGTGGTGGTCGTCGTCGTGGTCGTGGTGGTCGTCGTCGTGGGCGGCGTGCCACCGCACTCACCCACGAGGTCGTCGACGAACTTCACGCCGGACGACCGGTAGTTCGCCGCGTTCGCGACGGCCGCGGCGGGCGTGAGCACCTGGTTCTTCGCGTAGTAGACCCAGTCGGCCTGCTCCAGGTACGTGGCCAGACCGCCGTTGTGGGCCGCGAGGTCGATGAACCAGTGGTTGAAGTTCAACGACATCGCCTGGCGCGGGTACACGTCGAACGGCCCGCTGCGGTCGTGGTCGGCCACGAGGGTGCCGTCGATGTAGTACTTCACGTGCCCGTCCGCGACGGTCGCGACCACGTTGTGCCAACCGTCCACACTGGACCGCTGGCTGTTGTTCTTGTTCTTCGAGGCCCACGGTTCGAGCTGGTAGGTGTTCCAGCTCGTCTGGTAGTTGATGGGGCCGGTCTCGCCCCACCCGCCGTTGGGCAGGTACTCGGAGAAGTCCAGCTCGCTGTACAGCGGGTCGTTGTCGTAGCGCAGCGGGCTGATGGTGAAGAACGTCTGGTTGACGTGGTCGCCGTCCGGCCCGCTCACCGGCGCGTCGGAGAACCTGATCCGGCTGGCGTACGTGCCTTCGAGGAACCGCCGTTCCCCTTGCAGGACCTCGGTGTGCTTGGTGCCCGCCGCGGTGCCGTCGGTCGACGACGCCAGCTGGAGCACCTTGTCGCCGTTCACCGCGGGGAACGTGACGTTCTCCGGCGCCCAGGTCGCACCCGGCACGCCGGGACCGCCCGAGTTCGACCGGACCTGCCAGCCGTGCTGGCCCAACGCCCCGTCGGTGTGCGAGGAGTAGTTGAAGTCGTCGAACAGGACACCGCACCCAGCGGCCGCGGCCGGGGCCGCCGCACCGCTCGCGCCACCGGCCGTGATCAGGGACCCGACCACCACGGCCGCCGCCAGTGCCGCTCCCGCGGCCCGCACCTTCGTCGCGCGCCCCATCAGACGCGCTGCCAGAGGGCGGGGGTCGCCGAGGGCTCCCACGAGACGATGGAGGTGTGCTGCTGGAGGCAGCGGTAGGTCGCTCCGCCGTAGGTCACCTGGGCTCCAACCGGGTAGAAGGTGTTCGGCGCCCACGTCCCGCTCGCGGGCGGTTGCTGCGTGGTCGTCGTGGTGGGGGGCGGCGGGCTGGTCGTGCAGCTGCCCGAACCGATGTCGTCCTTGAACCGCACGCCGCTCGACCGGAACGACGCCGCGTTCGAGACGGCCGTCGACGGCGACAGCACCTGGTCCTTGGCGTAGTAGACCCAGTCGACCTGCTGGAGGTACGTGGCCGTGCCGCCGCTGTGGCCCGCGGTGTCGATGAACCACTGGTTGAAGTTCAACGACATCGCCTGGCGCGGGTACACGTCGAACGGCCCGCTGCGGTCGTGGTCGGCCACGAGCGCGCCGTCGATGTAGTACTTCACGTGCCCGGCGGACACCGTGGAGACGACCGTGTGCCAGCCGTTGATGCTGCGCTTCTGGCTGTTGTTCTTGTTCTCCGCGTACCAGGGGTCCGGCGTGTAGGTGTGCCAGCTCGTCTGGAAGTTGATCGGCCCGGTCTCACCCCACCCGCCGTTGGGCAGGTACTCGGAGAAGTCCAGCTCGCTGTAGATCGGGTCGTTGTTGTACCGCAGCGGGCTGATCGTGAAGAACGTCTGGTTCACCCGGTCGCCGTCCGCTCCGCTGGACGGCGCGTCGGAGAACCTGATCCGGCTGGCGTAGGTGCCTTCGAGGAACCTGCGGTTGCCCTGGAGGATCTCGGTCTGCGTGGTGCCCGCGCCGGTCCCGTTGGTCGACGAGGCCAGCTGGAGCACCTTGTCGCCGTCGGAGGTCGGGAACGTGATGCCCTCGGGCGCCCACCGGGCTCCGGGCACGCCGGGGCCGCCCGCGCTGGACCGGACCTGCCAGCCGTGCGACCCGAGCGCCCCGTCGGTGTACGAGGAGTAGTTGAAGTCGTCGAACAACGCCCCGCAGGCCGCCGCGGCGACGTCACGTGTTTCCAAGGGGGCGCCGGACGCGGTGGAGACACCCACCGCGACCATCGACAGTGCTGACACGGCTGCGGCTGCGGCCGTGGTGAAACGAGTTCTGCTGGATCGCGACATGAGCGTCCGCTCTCTCGGTGGGGACGGGGAGAACCGCGGCGACCGGTGGCCTGTTGCAGTTTTACCAGTGGTCCAGCAACAGGTCTCCCATCAGCAAAGTGGTCTACCTCACAGGTAAAGTCAAGAGGTCTAGACCGATTATCTGCCTGCGGTTCTGTCCGGTCGGCCACCACCGAAGAGGTAAGACCACTGGTCACTTTCCAACGGGCTGAACGGGCTCACCAGTTGCTACGATGCAGAGGGCGCAACGGGAGGGAGCCAGCGGTGCGGCGAACAGAGGTGCGGGAGCGTCTGCGTGAGCTCATCCAACAGCGGCGGCCGGGTGAGGTCATGCCGTCCGAGCGCGCGCTGAGCGAGGAGTTCGGCGTCTCCAGGCCCACGCTCCGCGCGGCCATGGACGACCTGGCCAGGGACGGCCTGCTGGTCCGCGAACACGGCCGGGGCACGTTCACCGGCGCCAGGAAGATCAGCCAGGAGCTCACGCCCACCGCCCCCGGCGACTTCGCCGTCCCCCCGGCGGAGGGCACCTGGTTCAGCAAGGTCGTGGAGTTCCGGGTCGAACCGGCGGGCGCGCGGCTCGGCAAGCGCCTGGAGGTCTCCCCCAGCCACGAGCTCCTCGCCGTCACCAGGGTGAGGATCGTGGAGAACGCGCCCATGGCGATCGAGCGCATCCTCCTCCCGCACGACCTGGTCCCCGGCATCGGCCCGGAGGACTTCGAGTCCGGTTCCCTCTACGAGCTGCTCAGGGTGCGGTACGAGATCGTCGCCACGACGGCGGTGCAGATCACCGAGCCGACGGTCACCGACCCGGAGGAGGCGGCGCTGCTCGGCGTCCCCCAGTACGCCCCCGCGCTGCTGTTCGAACGCACCACCAGGGACGCCAACGAGCGCGTCTTCGAGTACACCAGGTCCATCTACCGCGGCGACCGCTACCGCATCACGTCCCACTTGCGCTTCGACCGCACGTCGGGCTGACCGGCGGGCGCGACGACGCCGTCGTAGAGCCGCAGCACCACCGAGACGGTCACGTCCCAGCCGGGGCGCACGAGCTTCGGCTTGTCCCAGCACAGCGCTGAGCCGATGCCGCGGTACTGGGCGACGCGCACGAACCACGGGTCGCGCGTGCCGGAGAGCACGGCGGTCCACGGGGCCACGGGGTCGGCGACCACGACGGCCAGCCAGTCCGCGACGACGCCGTTCAGGTCGTCCGCGCCGCGGCCGTCCGGGGTGATCACCCGCACCAGCGTCGGGTCGACGTCCGGCAGCCGCCAGAACCAGCCGCCGTAGCCCGCGCCCGCCCGTCCGAGGCTGCCGGGGCTGTTCAGCACCACCTCCGAGGAGGCGGACAGCACGCTGGTCCACGACAGCTCCCAGCCGCCCGCCACGACCCGCCTGCGGATCTCCCGCCGTTCGCGCAGCAGCACCGCGCCGAACGAGTCGCACCACTCGACCGTCCCGTCCGCCGCCTGGCGGACCTGCCCCAGCTCACCCTCGACGTACCCCCGGCCGCGCCGGTAGCTCCGCCCGCCCCACAGGTTCACGCCGTCGACGTCCGGCAGCGCCAGGCCGATCCCCCGGTGCCACGGGTGGTCGGCCGGGTGCTCGCCGGTGACGACCGTGCCGCCGAGCGTCCGGACCGGGTGCAGCGCGGGCCTGGACACCACGCCCGGCGGCACGACGGCTTCCCGGCCGTACTCCGCCGCGCGCCCGAGCACCGACCACGGGGCGCCCAGTTCGGCGAAGGTGCGGAGCTGGTCGGCCGCTCGGACCACCGTGTCGTCGATCCCGTCCACCACCATCCGACTCCCCTTTCGCCGCAACCACTTCCGGCCGATCTGCACCGGTTCCGCCGATGTGCGAACGGCTTCCAGCACGCGCATGAACCCACCGCACGCCGCCAGCGGCGACTGGAGCGGCACCGACGGGTCCTCCAGGTGCGCCACCAGGTTCCGCAGCGGCGAGACGTGGTCGAACACCTCGTCGAAACCGTCGAACACCAACCGGTTCCGGGTGTAGTGCAGTTCCGCGCGGTGGAGGCTGCCGTGCACGACGAGCACGGGTTCCTCCTCGACCTCCGCGCACAGCGTCACCGCGACCACCACCGTCGTGCCGTTGCCGGTCCGCAGCCGCAGGCAGGAGGTGTCGTCGGCCTCGATGGCGTGCGCCCGCAGCAGTTCCAGCTCGATCGACGAGACGTCGTCGCTGCCGTCGACGGCCAGGGCGGTCGCGATGGCGTGCGCGTACGGGTTCGTCAGCGCTCCGTCCACCACGGGTTCGCCGTCGAGCGTGCGCCGCCCGGCCCACGGCGCGCGGGCGTAGTAGGCGTCGTCGCGCGACCAGGCCCCGCGCACCCCGATGCCCGCCACCTCACCGAGTTCGCCGTTCCGCACCAGCTCCGCGAGCCGCGTCACCGCGCCCGAGCCGAGGCTCTGGAACCCGACCTGGCAGGCCACGCCCGACGTCAGGTCGACCAGCTCGCGCCACTGCCGCAGCGTCGGCGTCGGTGGCTTCTCCAGCAGGAGGTGCGCGCCGGAGGCGAGGACGTGCCGGGCGAGGGGCAGGTGCGTGTGCATCGGGGTGGACACGACGCCGATGTCCGGCCGGGTGTCGGCCAGCAGCCGCGGCAGGTCCGGGCTCACCGGGCGGCCGGCGACCAGCCGCAGGCCCTCGCCGTCCAGCCGGGCGACCTCGCAGACCCCGGCCAACCGGACCAGCCCGGCGGCCTCCAGCTCGACGATCTCGCGCAGGTAGCTCCGCCCGTACCCGGACGCGCCGACGAGGACGACGGCCGGTGGCCCGCCGAGCCGTCCCATCCCGCCCACCTCGCTCAACCGGTTCCACCCAGCTAAGCGCCGATGCGGCGACCAGTCAAGAGACCATATGGAAACCGCTTACCAGCCTGTGGCGCAACAGTATTCAGCCTTGCGATCAAGCCCGCGGCAGGTCCATCGTTACCGCGGCCGACACCGGGAGGAACCGTGGGCCTTCGACGCAGGAGCCGACGAGCGGCGGCGGTCGCGCTCCTCGTGCTCACCGCCCAGCCGATCGCCGCGTCCACCGGGCCCCACCACGGCGGGTGGGAGCGGCTCGACCGCGGTCTGGTCGCCGCCCGAACGGACCAGGGCGTGCACCTGAGCTGGCGACTGCTCCGCGAGGAGACCACGGGCTCGACCTCCACCGGCCTCGCGGGCCCCGACTTCGCGGTGTACCGGGACGGGGAGCGGATCGCCACCGTCACCGACAGCACCGCCTACCTCGACGCGTCGCCCGGCGAGCGCTACCAGGTCGCCGCCGTAGTGCACGGCCGGGAAGCGCGGCGCAGCGAACCGGTCGCGCCGTGGGCCACGTCCCACCTCGACCTGCCGCTGCGCAAGCCCGCGGACGGCGTGACCCCGGCGGGCGAGCGGTACACCTACTCCGCCAACGACGTCAGCGTCGGCGACGTGGACGGCGACGGCCGGTACGAGTACGTGGTCAAGTGGGACCCGTCCAACAGCAAGGACGTCTCGCAGGTCGGCTACACCGGACCCGTCTACCTCGACACGTACCGGCTGGACGGCACGCTGCTGCACCGCGTCGACCTCGGCGTCAACATCCGGGCGGGCGCGCACTACACCCAGTTCCTCGTCCACGACCTCGACGGCGACGGCCGGGCCGAGATGATGGTCAAGACGGCGCCGGGGACGAAGGTGATCGGCCGCGACGGCCGGGAGCGGTACATCACCATGCCCCGCGAGGACGTCCTCTCGGGGTACTCCCACCAGGACGACTACCGCGTCGACGCCGAGGGGTACCGCAGGCACCTGGTCGAGGTGTTCCGGGGCTGGGACGGGCATCCCGAGGTCGTGGCCGGGCACTGGCCCGCGACGCTGGAGCAGGCGCTGGGCCTCCCACCCCGGTACTCCTACCCGCTGTCCGAGGCGGACGCCACCGCGCTCGTCGACCACTTCATCGACGTCTACGCGCCGGGCCGCAGCGCCAACAACAGGCTCCGCAACTTCGCCGGGTTCATCCTGAGCGGACCCGAGTACCTGACGGTCTTCGACGGCGCGACCGGCCGGGAACTCCAGACCGTCCGGTACCAGCCGGGCAGGACCGACGACGGCCTGCTCTGGGGCGACTACGCGATGAACCGGGTCGAACCGGGCAACCGCGTCGACAGGTTCCTGTCCGGCGTCGCCTACCTCGACGGGAAGCGGCCGTCCGCCGTCTTCGCCCGCGGCTACTACACCCGCTCCACGGTGATCGCCTACGACTGGGACGGCAGGCGGCTCCGGGAGCGCTGGTACGCCGACAGCGGCTGGGTGCCGATGACCAACCCCTTCGACGACTCCCCGCACGGCCGGGACGGCACCGACCCGCGCTGGGCCACCCTGACCACCCAGGGCGCGCACTCGCTCAGCGTGGCCGACGTGGACGGCGACGGCAGGCAGGAGGTCGTCTACGGCGCCGCGACCCTCGACGACGACGGCAGCCTCCTCTACAGCTCCACCGGGGTCCTGCCGCCCGGCAGCGCGGAACCGGGGCAGCGCAAGCGGCTCGGCCACGGCGACGCGCTGCACGTCACCGACGTCGACCCGAACCGCCCCGGCCTGGAGATCTACATGGTCCACGAGGGCGGCCCGGTCGCGCCGTACGGCTACGGCCTGCGCGACGCGGCGACCGGCGAGGTCCTCTACGGCGGCTACTCGGGCGTGGACACCGGTCGCGGCATGATCGGCGACGTCCGGCCGGACGTGCCGGGCCTGGAGACGTGGGCGTCGCTGCCCGGCGGTTCCGGCGCGGTCGGGGTGTGGAGCGCCGACGGCAGGCTGCTGGAGAACCGTTCCCCCGGAACGAACATGAGCATCCGCTGGGCCGGCGACCTGACCACCCAGATCGTCAACGGGGCGCTCGACGCCACTCCCACGATCGACGACTGGCGGCGCGGCACGCTGCTCACGGCGGACGGCACCCGGACCAACAACGGCACCAAGGGAACGCCGTCGCTGGTCGCCGACGTCTTCGGCGACTGGCGGGAGGAACTCCTGGTGCGCACGGTGGACAGCTCGGCGCTGCGGTTCTACACGAGCACCGAGCCCACCAGCCACAAGATGTACGCGCTCACGCAGGACCGGCAGTACCGCGTCGAGGTGGCGCGCCAGCAGACCACCTACAACCAGCCCTCGTACCCCGGCTTCCACCTGGCCTCCGACACCGACTGGGCCAGGATCCCGAGGCGCTGACCCCGTCAGTCCTTCCGCCGCCCCAACGGAGGAGGAACCGCTTGAAGACGAAGCTCGCACTGCTCGTGGCGCTCGCCGCGAGCCTGGTCACCGCGCCCGGCGCCGAGGCCGCGACCACGGTGCCGCCCACCGATCCCACCATCGGGTACGCCGGACGGTGGAACACCACCAACCCCAGCGCCTACGTGTCGGAGTGGGCCGGCGCGTACGTCACCGTCGGCTTCACCGGGACCACCGTGAAGCTCAGGCAGCGGAACGCGATCGACTTCTTCGCCGCCGTCGACGGCGGGCCGTTCACGGCCTACACCAACCGGAGCGGAACGGTCGACCTCACCCCGACGCCGCTGGCGGCGGGCAACCACACGCTGCGCGTCTCCTACCGCCCGATCGCCGGGTCCTACAAGGGCGACGCGGTGTTCCAGGGGGTCGTCCTGGACACCGGCGCGCGGACGTTCGCGCCCGCCGTGCCCGCGAAGACCGTCGAGTTCGTCGGCGACTCCATCACGGTCGGCCAGCTGTCGTCCCGGCAGGCGCTCACCGCGTACGGCTGGCTGGTCGGCGAGAGGCTCGGCGCGCGGCACACGCAGATCGCGGTGGGCGGCGCGTGCCTGTCCCCGTCGACGGACGGGTGCCTGAACATGCGGGACGGGTTCCTGCGGACCGGGTTGGCGGAGTCCGCGCCGCCGTGGGACTTCTCCCGCTACCGCGCCGACGCCGTGGTGGTGAACCTGGGCACGAACGACGTCGGGCACGGCGTCACGGGACCGCAGTTCCAGAGCGCCTACGTGACCCTGCTGCGCCGGGCCAGGGAGAAGTACCCGACCGCGGCCCTGTTCGCCCTAGGGACGTTCCGCAAGCGCTACCTCGCCGAGACGCGGGCCGCGGTGCGGGCCCTCAACGACGGTGGTGACGCGAACGTCGTGTTCGTCGACACGACGGGCTGGATCGTCGAGGCCACCGACACCGTCGACAACGTGCACCCCAACGACACCGGGCACCGCAAGATCGCCGACCGGCTCGCGCCGATCGTCTCCGCCCGGCTCGGCGGCTGACCGCGCGGCAGGGCCACCACCACGTCGTTGTGGTGGCGGCCCCGTCCGCCATCCGTCAGGGGGTGGCGAAACTCGGGTGCGGCGGCTGGTTGTACGCCGTGTTCTGCCAGGCGACGGCGAGCCGGTACTGCCGGTCCTGCATGAGCGACGCGCGCTTGATGCTCGTCGTGTCGGTGGTGGAGTAGATCCGCAGGGCCGTGTTGTCCGACGTGCGCCAGACGACCTCCTCGCGCCAGTCGCCGAGGATGTCGGCGGACAGGGCGGGGGTGGACTTGGTGCCGTTGTTCGACGCGACACCGGAACCGGTGAGCAGGCGCGTGTCGCCGGACGTGCCGTACTTGTCGATCGTGGTGCCGTTCAACAGCTCCCGCTGGGCGTCGCCGTCCCACCAGATCACGAAGTTGGCGGAACCGGGCTTGCGGGCGGCGACCTGCGAGCCGTTCGCCGCGCTGCGCAGCCCGCCGACCGCGGAGGACCACACCTCGGCGCCCGCGTTGCCCGACCAGATGTCCGCCGCCACGCCGCGACCGTTGTCGCAGCCGCACGAGGCGGCGCTCCAGATGATCTGCCCGGTGCGGGCGTCACCGATCCAGTCGGCCGGGTCGGTGCCCGACTCCGACGGCTTGAACACCTCCAGGCCTGCCCTGGACGGGATGAAGTCGCCGACGTGCAGGGCGTCGCCGTGGTGCGTGGCGTTCTGCCACAGCCCGTTCCCGTTGTCGTCGACGGCCATCGAGCCGTACACGACCTCGTCGCGGCCGTCGCCGTCCACGTCCGCGACGGACAGCTGGTGGTTGCCCTTGCCGGTCCACTGGGACCCGTTGGTGGACGACGAGGAGTCGAACGTCCAGCGCCGGGTCAGCGCGCCGCCGCGGAAGTCCCACGCCGTCACCGTGCTGCGAGTGTAGTAGCCGCGCGCCATGATGATGCTCGGTGACGAACCGTCCACATAGGCCGTTCCGGCGAGGAAGCGGTCGACGCGGTTGCCGTAGCTGTCACCCCACGCGGAGACGGTGCCGCGCGCGACCACGAAGTTCTCGGTGTCCAGCACGGCGCCGTCGGTGCCCCGGAACACGGAGAGGAACTCCGGGCCCGACAGGACGTACCCCGAGGAGTTGCGGTAGTCCGCCGAGGAGCTGCCGATCACCTGGCCGGTGCCGGACCTGGTGCCGTCGGCGGTCTTCGTGACCACCTCGGCCCTGCCGTCGCCGTCGTAGTCGAACACCTGGAACTGGGTGTAGTGGGCTCCCGCGCGGATGTTGCGGCCGAGGTCGATCCGCCACAGCCTGGTGCCGTTGAGCTTGTACGCGTCGAGGTACACGTTGCCGGTGTAGCCCGACTGGGAGTTGTCCTTGGCGTTGGTGGGGTCCCACTTCAGCACGAACTCGTACGAGCCGTCGCCGTCCAGGTCCCCCACGGAGGCGTCGTTCGCGGTGTAGGTGTAAGCCTCGCCGCTGGGTGTGGTGCCGCCCGGCGGGATCTGGAGCGGGACGTCCTGGCTCGTCGCCGCGGCCGACACCCCGTCGGCGCTCGCGGAGAGCTGCTCCGCACCGTCGACCACGGGCCGCACGGAGTACCTCGCGCCGGGCGGCGCGCCCTTGTCCAGGTAGCTGGTCGCGGTGGTGACCGGCGTGGGGGTGACCAGCGCCCCGTCGCGGTAGACGTTGAACGCCGAGTCGGCCGAGTCGGTCCGGAGTTGCCGCCAGGACACGAAGTTGCCGTCATCGGCCGCGGACCGGAGGCTGATCAGGCCCCGGTCGAGTCGTTCGGTGGTGGTGCCGGCCGCCGGCGCGGGTTCCGCGTGCGCCACGACACCGCTCACCGCCGAGGCGCAGGACGCGATCAGCGCGACCGCGAGCAGGTGTCGACGAGCCGAACCCGCCTTGTTCTGGAAGAGCTTCATGAAGCCGCCCCGATTCTCCGCACAGGTTCTCGATTTCCACGACAATGTCGAAACCGACGAGGGCGGGACCCTCGCCATGCATGACCCCGGCAGCGGTCGCGCTCGTTCGCGACGCCACCCGGCGCACCGGGCGGACGATCACTGGAAAGCGCTTTCCAGATCGTTAACATAGGGGCAACGCGGGAGGTCGTCAACAGGATCGGCCGCCGTCGAAGGCCGTTCGACGGCGCGTTCGACGAATTCGACACCGCCTGCTCGACTTTTCCTTGCCACAGAAGAAAAGCGCCATTGACGGTGGGGTAACACCCTCGTAGCGTTCCCGGCACCAACGCTCGGAAACCGCGTCCTGCCAAGACGATGACGACCGGAGGCGCCACCGTGGTCGAGTTGAAACGATTCAGGGCACTCGTCACCTCGGTGGCCGCGCTGCTGCTCGCCGTCGCGGTCACCTCGTGCGGCGGTGCGCCGAGCGGCGGGGACGAGCCCGAGTCGGGCCCGGTCACGCTGCGGTTCTCCTGGTGGGGCAACGCGGAACGCGCCGGGCTGATGCAGCGGGCCCTGGACCTGTTCCACAGCAAGAACCCCACCATCACGGTCACGCCGAGCTTCCAGGAGTTCGAGGCCTACTGGCAGAAGATCGCCACCGAGACCGCGGGCGGGAACGCGCCGGACGTCCTCCAGACGGACTTCGCCTACCTGAGGGAGTACGCCGACCGCCGCGCCCTCTACGACCTGAAGAAGCAGGAGGGGAAGACCCTCGACCTCGGCGACCTGGTCGACGGGCTCAAGGGCGTCGGCGAGATCAAGGGCGGCCTCTACGGCGTGCCGGTGGGCGGCAACACCTGGGGCTTCGTCTACAACCCCGCCCTCTACGCCCAGGCCGGTGTGCCGGAGCCGAAGCTCGGGTGGACCTGGGACGACTACCGCGCGGGCGCCAAGCGGATCACCGAGAAGACCGGGGTGTACGGCAGTTCCAACCCCATCGACACCTACTACAACCTGGAGCTGCAACTGCGGCAGGAAGGCAAGTCCCTCTACACCGAGGAGGGCCGGCTCGGCTTCGACCGCGCGCGCCTGGCCAGGTTCCTGACCGAGGGCAAGGAGATGGCCGACGCCAAGGCGGTGCTGCCCGTCGAGAAGGGCGTGCAGATCAAGCCGAAGCACGCGCTGGAGTCGGACCTGGTGGCGGGCTCCCCCGCGTGGGACAACTTCCTCGACCGCTACTCCAAGGCCACCAAGGCGGAGCTGAAGGTCGCCCCCTCGCCGAGCGACAACCCGCAGGTGCTGGGCCAGTACCTCAAACCCGCGCTGCTGCTGAGCGTGTCGCAGAAGTCCGAGCACCCGGCGGCGGCGGCCAAGCTGGTGTCGTTCATGATCAACGATCCGGAGGTCGGCAAGATCTTCGGCGCCAACCGCGGCCTCCCGCCGACCAACGCCCAGCGCGCGGCGGCCCAGCTCTCCGGCCCGCTCGCCGCCGTGGCCGCCTACGAGGACGGCATCAAGGACAAGCTCGGCAAGACCCCGCCCGCGCCGCCCAAGGGCGCGGGATCGTTGGAGCAGGCGTTCATCCGGATCAACGAGGAACTGCTGTACGGCCGGATCACCGTGGACCAGGCCGTCGACCAGTTCTTCACCGAGGCCGACGAAACGCTCGGCAACTGACGATGGCGACGGTCACCCCGGTCCGCCCAGTCGACACCGCTCCACTCGCCCCTCGCCAGCGGACCCGGAGGTCCGACGACGGCATCACCGGCTACTTCTTCCTGTCCCCGTGGATCCTCGGCGTCCTGCTGCTGACGCTCGGCCCCATGGTGACGTCGCTGTACCTCTCCTTCACCGACTACGACCTGTTCGACACCCCGCGGTGGATCGGCCTGGACAACTACGCGCGGATGTTCCAGGACCAGCGCTGGCTCAGGTCCGTCCAGGTGACCGCCCTGTTCGTGCTGCTAGCGGTGCCGATCAAGCTGGCCGCCGCGCTCGGCGTCGCCCTGCTGCTCAACAGCCCGCGCAGGGGACAGGGCCTGTACCGGGCGGCGTTCTACGGACCGTCGCTGATCGGCGGGAGCGTGAGCGTCGCGATCGTCTGGAAGGCGATGTTCAGCGACGACGCCACGGTCGACCGGCTCCTGCGGCTGGTCGGCGTCCACACCGGCGGCTGGTCGGGCAACCCGGACTTCTCCCTGCTGATGCTGGTGCTGCTGGCCACGTGGCAGCTCGGGGCGCCGATGGTGATCTTCTTGGCCGGGCTCAAGCAGGTGCCGAGGGACCTGTACGAGGCCGCCGAGGTCGACGGCGCCGGGCGGTGGCGCAGGTTCGTGTCGATCACGCTGCCGATGATCTCGCCGGTGGTCTTCTTCAACCTGCTGCTGGAGACCATCAACTCGTTCCAGGTGTTCACGTCGGCCTACGTCGTCGGCGGGCCGAACGGCCAGCCCGCGGGCACCACGCTGTTCTACACCGTCTACCTGTTCGACCGGGGCTTCGGCGACTACCGCATGGGGTACGCGTCCGCGATGGCCTGGATGCTGCTGCTGGGCGTCGGCCTGGTCACCGCGTTCCTGTTCCGCTCCGCGCGCGGCTGGGTCCACTACGCCGGGGAGAGGCCATGAGGGGGCGGCTGAGGAGCGTGGTCTGGCACCTGGGCGTCCTGCTCCTGCTGGCGGTCGTGCTCTACCCGCTCGTGTGGGTCGC
>DATMCA010001172.1:0-4632 GCA_035559015.1 Umezawaea sp.
TCCTGAACGCCGGGAACCTGGACCTCAACACCCCGTTGAAGTGGAAGGTCTACGGCGAGAGCTTCTCGATCAACTCCTGATCGGCACGCGAAGCGGGCCCTGTCGACCTCGGTCGGCGGGGCCCGCTTTGTGTCCTCAGTAGACCGATCAGTTGACGAGAACCGTTGCCGGTAAACATGTTCTGCCGATTTTGTTAATAGGGAAGGAAGGTTGCCGAATAACGTGGAACGGGGTTACGGTGGCCGCCGCACATCCGCCGCCGTGTCCCATCCCCTGCTCCACGGAGGTATTCGTGTTGAAAACAGGCAGGTTCCTGCGCGTGGCCGCGGTTGCCGCCGTTTCCGTCGCCTTGGTGTCCGGTGGTGCCGGGACTTCCGCAGCGTGGCCGATGGCGGCCGACGGGGTTCGGGCGCAGGCCGTCGACCTGGACGCACCGGCGAAGAAGGAGATCGCCATGCAGCTCGTGTCCAGCGCGGAGAACTCCTCGCTGGACTGGAAGGCGCAGTACGGGTACATCGAGGACATCGGTGACGGCCGCGGGTACACCGGCGGGATCATCGGGTTCTGCTCCGGGACGCACGACATGCTCGAACTGGTCGAGGAGTACACGAGTCGGGCTCCGGGGAACGTGCTGGAGAAGTACCTGCCCGCGTTGAGGGCGGTCGACGGGTCGGACTCGCACGAGGGGCTGGACCCCGGCTTCACCGGGGATTGGCGGGCCGCCGCAGGGGATCCCGTCTTCCAGGCGGCGCAGAACGACGAGCGGGACCGGGTGTACTTCACCCCGGCCGTGAACCAGGGCAAGGCGGACGGCGTCCGGACGTTGGGGCAGTTCGCCTACTACGACGCCATCGTGATGCACGGCGGGGGCAACGACTCGACCAGCTTCGGCGGGATCCGGAACCGCGCCCTGTCGGCGGCCCGGCCTCCGTCGCAGGGTGGTGACGAAACCGCGTGGCTGCACGCGTTCCTGGACGCTCGGGTGTGGGCCATGAAGCAGGAGGAGGCCCACTCCGACACCTCGCGGGTGGACACCGCCCAGCGGGTGTTCCTGAACGCCGGGAACCTGGACCTCAACACCCCGTTGGCCTGGAAGGTCTACGGGGACAGCTACCGGATCGGGTAGGAGTTCGAAGGAACCACGTGACACCAACGCAGAAGGGCCGCCCGAGGGCGGCCCTTTTCGCGTGGTGACTAGCCCAGGCGGCGGCCCAGGTCGTCCAGGCCGTTCCACGCCGCCAGGCAGCCGTAGGCGAGCGCCGTGGCCATCGGCCAGGCGACCACGCCCCACCAGGTGTCCAGGACCGGGGCGGTCATGACCGTGTCGCCGATGCTGAGCTGACCCGTCACGGCGTAGTGGTCCGCTGCGAGGCCGACGCCGGTCTTCTGGCCCAGGTAGGCCGCCAGGGCCGAGCCCGCCACGGCCGCGAGCATGATGACCGGGCCCCGGCGTTCGCGCAGCAGCCAGACGGCGATGCCGGTGAGCAGGCCCGCGCCCAGGCCCAGCACCACGAAGACCATGAGCGCGTCCAGGGCGTGGTAGCTCTCGCCGCCCACGGGGATCAGTTGGCCGCCGTCCTGGGCGACCTTGTTCTGGCCGGGCGCCAGGCGGGACCACAGCCACCCCAGCGGCAGGGCCAGTGCGGACAGGGCGCCGGTCAGGCAGAGGGCCGGGAGGAGGTCGCGCTTGACGACCACCCGCGGCCGTCGCGGGCGGAAGTCGACGACCCACTGCGGCAGCACTGGTGGAATGCGGACCGGGACAGCCCTGTCGTCCACCGGTTGTTCCGCCACCCGCGACCTCCTCGTGCACGAAGCTGAACCCGGAGATTACCGCGCCGACGTGATCTCGCCGTGACGACTGCACCTGGCGGTCCACCCCGCCGGGGTGACCTGGACGACCATCCTGCGGGCGCACTCGGCGCAGTAGCGCGGGGGGTCGATGATCGAGAGGCGCTTCTCGCACGCCGCGTGATCACCCTCCGCGCTCCGGCCGCAGTAGGAGCAGTACGCCATCAGAGCGTCTGGCTGAGCGCCTTGATGGGCATGCTCAGCTCGTCCAGCATCTCCAGGTCCTGCACGGCGGGCCGGCCCAGGTTGGTCAGGTAGTTGCCGACGATGATCGCGTTGATCCCGCCGAGCATGCCCTGCTTGGCGCCGAGGTCGCCGAACGTCAGCTCCCGGCCGCCCGCGAAGCGCAGGATGGTGCGGGGCAGGGCGAGCCGGAACGCGGCCACGGCGCGCAGCGCGTCCGGGCCCTCGACCACCGGGTAGTTCTCGTACGGGGTGCCGGGGTTCGGGATGAGGAAGTTCAGCGGGACCTCGTCGGGCTCCAGGGACGCCAGTTGCACGGCGAACTCGGCGCGCTGGGCGAGCGTCTCGCCCATGCCGATGATGCCGCCGCAGCACACCTCCATGCCCGCGTCGCGGATCATCCTGAGGGTGTCCCAGCGCTCTTCCCACGAGTGCGTGGTGACCACGTTCGGGAAGTGCGACCGGGCCGTTTCGAGGTTGTGGTTGTAGCGGTGGACGCCCATCGCCACCAGCTCGTCGACCTGCTCCCGGGTGAGCATCCCCAGGGAGCACGCGATCTGGATGTCGTTGCCGTCGTCGCGGATGGCCTTGATGCCGTCGCGGACCTGGGAGAGCAGGCGCTTGTCCGGACCGCGGACCGCGGCGACGATGCAGAACTCGGTGGCACCGGTGTCCGCCGTCTGGCGCGCGGCCTTGACCAGACCGGGGATGTCCAGCCACGCCGAGCGGACGGGCGACGGGAACTGGCCGGACTGGGAGCAGAAGTGGCAGTCCTCGGGGCAGCCGCCGGTCTTGAGCGACACGATGCCCTCGACCTCGACCTCGGGACCGCACCAGCGCATGCGGACGTCGTGCGCGAGGGCGAGCAGGTCGGAGATGCGGTCGTCGGGGAGTTCGAGGACCTCCAGCACCTGGGCTTCGGTCAGCCCGACACCGCGCTCCAGGACCTGCTCGCGGGCCACGTCCACGACGTCGGTGCTGCGGTCGACCTGCTCGGGTGCTGCGGTCACGACTTCTCCTTCGGCAGACGGGCGTTCGAGCAAGTGTGCCGCACGGCACGGATCGAGTCCGCGCGACGAACGTCACCCCCTACACGTAGTGCGAGGCGAACGCTTCCGGGTCGAACGTGCCGCCGAACCACGGCGACAGCGCTCCACGGGCGACGTCGAGGAAATCGGCGGGGTGCAGCCTGGTCACGCCGTTGGGCAGCACGCCGAGCAGCGGACCGCCCGCGGCTTCCGGGAGGTCCGTGAGGTTGCTGCGGCACGCGAGGTCGGGCGCGGCGGGCCAGCGGCCGACGACGACGCCGAGCGACTCCAGGCCGCGGCGCAGGATCGCCTCGGCGGTCAGCGCGGTGGCGTTCAACGTGCCCAGCCCGGCCGCCGCGACGACGAGCACGGGGGCGTTGAGCGCCCACGCCGCGTCGGCGATGGTCGTGCCCTTCTCGTCGAACCGCACCAGCAGTCCGCCCGCGCCCTCGACCAGCACGAGGTCGTGGGTCGCGTCCAGCTCGGTCACGGCGGCGGCGATCTCCGACGGTGACACGGTGGGTCTGCCCGCGCGTCTGGCGGCCGTCGCGGGTGCCAGCGGATCGGGGTACCTGGCCAGCTCACGGGTGGTGATGGCGGGGCCGGCCAGGCGCAGCACCTCGGCGATGTCGCCGGGCTCACCGGGCAGCAGCCCGGTCTGCGCGGGTTTGAGCACGGCGACCCGTCTGCCGTCGGCGGACGCGACCGCGGCCAGCGCGGCCGTCACGGCCGTCTTGCCGACCTCGGTATCCGTACCGGTGATCACGAGGACGCTCACGGGTAACCACCCTACGGCGAAGCGGAGGGCACTACCGATTGACGGGTGTCCCCTTTCCCGGCCGATGCCCGGATCGTTATCCCGCCTTCGCAGCCGCCACCACGGCCGCGCAAACGGCGGCCACTTCTTCGTCCGTGCAGACGAACGGGGGCATCGTGTAGACGAGGTCGCGGAACGGCCGCAGCCACACGCCGTGGTCGATCGCGGCGGCGGTCGCGGCGACCATGTCCACCTCGTGGTCGAGCTGCACGACGCCGATGGCCCCGAGCACCCGCACGTCGCCGGGCGCGTCCGCGAGCCCGGCCTTGAGCCCCGCCTCGATCCGCCGCACCTCGGCCCGCCAGTCCTGCGAGAGCAGCAGGTCGATGGACGCGGAGGCCACGGCGCAGGCCAGCGGGTTGCCCATGAACGTCGGCCCGTGCGCCAGGACCGGCACCTCACCGCGGCTGATGCCGTCCGCCACCCGCTCGGTGCACAGCGCGGCGGCCATCGTGAGGTAGCCGCCGGTCAGGGCCTTGCCGACGCACATCACGTCGGGGCTGACGCTCGCGTGGTCGGCGGCGAACAGCTCGCCGGTGCGGCCGAAGCCGGTGGCGATCTCGTCGAACACCAGCAGCACGTCGTTGGCCAGCGTCAGTTCGCGGAGCACGTGCAGGTAGCGCGGGTCGTGGAAGCGCATCCCGCCCGCACCCTGCACGACCGGTTCCACGATCACCGCGGCCAGCTCGTCGGCGTGCTCCTCGATCAGGTCCGCGAGGTGCTGCACGTACGCGGTGTCCATCTCGGCGGGCG
>DATMCA010001173.1:0-3924 GCA_035559015.1 Umezawaea sp.
GAACAGCAGTTCGTCGACGGCTCCGTGGATGCCCCGCTCGCCGTAGGACCACGCCGGGCCGCCCAACGTGACCACCACCATCGCGCGCTTGCCCGCCAGGAACCCGTCGCCATAACCGATCCACTCCCCGTTCGGACCGCGGTGGCCGTAGGCGTACCCCAGGTGCCAGACCCGGTCGAACCAGCCCTTGAGGATGGCCGGCATCCCGAACCACCACAGCGGGAACTGGACGACGATGGTGTCGGCCCGGTCGATCTTGTCCTGCTCCGCGCGGATGTCGGCGCTCTGCGTGCCGTTGTCGTGGGCCTGCCCGGCCGCGGGGGCGACGTGGAAGCGTTGTGCCGGATCGTGGGCGTAGTCGGCGGCGTCGACGACGGGGTTCCAGCCCATCGCGTACAGGTCGGACACCTCGACGTGGTGCCCTCCGGCGCGGAGGGCCCGCTGACCCTCGCTCGCCAGGTGACCGTTGAGCGAGCGGGGTTCGGGATGGGCTGAGACCCAGAGAACGTTCATGCCACCAAGGGTGCGGCGATGTCGATCACGCGGCGAGTGGCCTGATGGACAACATGTGTGAAGATCGGGCCATGAAGATCTTCGCCGACGACGGCCGTCACCGCGTGGCCGTCCTGGTCCGCGAGAAGGTGCTGTCGTTCGAACTGGCCATCGTCCACCGCCTCTTCGGCCAAGCTCGCACCGATGACGGCGTCGAGCTGTACGAAGTCGTGACGTGCGCCCCGTCGCCAGGGCGGATCCGCACCGACGCCGACTTCCCCATCCACGTCGCTCACGGGATCGAGGCCTTGGACGAGGCCCAGACCGTCGTCGTCCCCGGATCGCAGCTGGATTTCGCATCCCCCGACGCGTTCTCCTCCGAGGCTGTCGAGGCGCTGAGCCGCATCAGACCCGGCACGCGCATCGCCTCGATCTGCACGGGGTCGTTCGTGCTGGCGGCGGCCGGGCTGCTCAACGGGAAGCGGGCCACCACGCACTGGCGCTCCGCCGAGCCGTTCCGCCGGCGTTTCCCCGACGTCGTCTTCGACCTCGACGTCCTCTACACCGACGACGACGGTGTCCTCACCTCCGCAGGCGCGGCGTCGGGCATCGACCTGTGCCTGCACATGATCCGCACCGACCACGGTGCCGCGGTCGCCAACGAGGTGGCCCGCGGCACCGTCGTCCCCCCGCACCGCGCGGGCGGGCAAGCGCAGTACGTCCAGCGCCCGGTGCCGGACCCGCGCATCTCCTCGACCAGCCGGGCGCGGGAGTGGGCACTGGCGAACCTGCACCGGCCCGTCACCCTGCGGGACCTGGCGGTCCGGGAATCGACGAGCATCCGGACGTTCACCCGCCGCTTCCGCGACGAGATCGGCACCTCGCCGGGTCAGTGGCTCACCCACCAACGCGTGCAACGAGCCTGCGTCCTGCTGGAACGCACCGACCTGCCCATCGACGAGGTCGCCACCGCCGCCGGTTTCGGCTCCACCTCCTCGATGCGACTGCACCTGCTCGCCGAACTGGGTGTCTCACCGACCGCCTACCGCGCCACGTTCCGCGGACGCCGTCCCGTCTAGACGAGCAGCGGATGTTTTCGCACGGACCTGGGGTGCCATGGTGCACGAGGCTGTGCAACGGGTCGGCGGGACCAGTCCCCGTGGTGCGGCGGGGGCTGTTCCTACCACTGCAACGGGCCTGAGCGTCCGATGAACGTGCCGGTGGGCCCGTCGGGTGCGACGGTGGCGAGTGCGACGATGCCGTCGGTCCCCTCGGTGACGGTCTGGTGTCCGTTGTGACCGTTGAGGTCCGTGGCGGTGTAGCCGGGGTCGGCGACGTTGACCCGGAAGCGCGGCAGGGCTTTCGCGTACTGGGTCGCGATCATGTTGAGGGCGGCCTTGGAGGCGGGGTAGGTCAGCGCCACGATGGTCGACTCCTCCCGTCGCGGGTCGCCGGTCAGGGCGAACGAGCCCATGCCGCTCGTGACCATCACGATCCGCGGAGCGGCCGAGAGTTCGAGCAGTGGCAGGAACGCGTGCGTCACCCTGACCACGCCGATGGTGTTGGTGTCGAGGACGATCCGCATGTGGTCGGCGGTGGTGTCGCGCGGCCCGATGCGCTCGCCGGTGATGCCCGCGTTGTTGACCAGCACGTCCAGCCTGCCCCAGCGCCGCTCGACCTCCTTGGCGGCAGCGGCGACGGAGTCTTCGTCGGTCACGTCGATGACGACGCTGTGCACGTCTCCCGGGATCTCCGCCGCGGCGGCCGACCCGCGTCCCGGGTCTCGACTGCCGAGCAGCACAGTCCACCCCAGTTCGGCGAGCCGCCGGGCCGTCTCGCGGCCGAGTCCCTTGTTCGCTCCGGTGATCAGCGCGATCGTCGTGTTCGTCATGGCTCCCACGATCGAACGGGTTTCGGAACAGAGCCAGGGACCCGCGGTACCAGGCTTCGGCGGCCGCGGTGGGCCATGCTTGGGGCCATGGACCGGATGGAACTGGGTGCCGCACTGCGGATGTGGCGGGAGCGGATCAGCCCGTCCGACGTCGGGCTGCCTGCCGGGTTGCGCCGACGCACGCCCGGTTTGCGGCGTGAGGAGGTCGCCCACCTGGCCGGCGTGTCGGTCGACTACCTGGTGCGGCTGGAACAGGCTCGGGGCCCGCACCCGTCGGAGGTCGTGCTGGGGGCTCTGGCCCGCGCGCTGCGGCTCTCCGAGACCGAATGCGATCACCTGTTCCGGCTGGCCGGCGTGAACCCGCCGGGGGCCGGACGGATCCGCGGCACGATCAGACCCAGCGTGCTGCGCCTGTTCGACCGGTTCACCGACGTGCCCGCGATGCTGGTCGACGCGAAGACCGACGTGCTGGCCTGGAACCCGGTGGCGGCGGCGCTGGTGGGTGACTACTCCGCCGTGCCGCACGCGGAGAGGAACGTGGCGTGGCAGGCATTTCTCGGTGGTTCCGGCAGGACGTGGATGGACACCGCGGACCGGGAGCGCATCAGCGGGCACCTGGTGGCCGACCTGCGCCGCGCCGCCGCGCGCTACCCGGACGATCCCGGACTGCGCAGGCTGATCGGCGCGCTGCTGGCGGGGAGCCCGCGATTCACCGGCCTCTGGGAACGGCGCGATGTCGAGGAACACCGCAGCGAGCGCAAGACGGTCCACCACCCGGAGCTGGGCGCGATCGTGCTCGACTGCGACCACCTGCACCTCGCCCAGGACGACCAGGTGCTGATCGTCTACTCGGCCGAACCGGGCACGCCCAGCGCCGCGGCGCTGGAACTGCTGCGCGCTGTGGGCCTCCAGCGGTTCGCGGGGCAGCGATGACCAAGCCGCGTCCGACTACCGCGGACCCGCCAGGAGTTGGTCGAAGTGGCGCATGAAGCCCGCCATCACGGCCGCGAAGTCCAGGTCCATGCCGCGCGAGGACATCGTCAGCGCTCCTTCACGGCAGCAGCACATCATGCTCGCCATTTCCGCGCAGTCCACCCCGTCGGCGACCTCGCCGCGTTCCCGCATCCTGACCAGGCAGCCCTCCACGAACGCCCGCTGCTTCTCGTGGAACTCGCGGAAGTGACCGGCCATGAAGTTGTCCTGCCGTGACATGTAGGCGATGTTCGAGAACACGTCCTCCAGTTCCACGGCGTGCACGCCCAGTCGTGCGTCCATCTTCTCCTTGACCTTCGAGGTGAAGGTCGTGAAGAAGTGCAGGATGTCCGCCGTGGAGTTCGCCTCGTTCTTCTCGAACTCGGCGAACGCGTCCGAGACCGGCTTCAGGTAGCACTCCTCGAAACACGCCTGGATGAACTTCTCCTTGGTGTCGAAGTAGTAGTAGAAGGCGCCCTTCTTCACCTCGCTGTACCGCAGGATGTCGTCCAGTGAGACGTTGGCAACACCATTTTTGATGGACAGTGAGAAACCGGACACCACGAGTC
>DATMCA010001174.1:0-2021 GCA_035559015.1 Umezawaea sp.
TGTTGGACCGCCGGGACGTGTGCGCCGGCTCGGTTGGGGCGCATGTTGTGCCACTCGTCGAGGGGGAAGTGACGAGTGTGTTGGACCGCCGGGACGTGTGCGCCGGCTCGGTTGGGGCGCATGTTGTGCCACTCGAGGAAGACTGGGTCTGGAACACGACGCTGAGCGGTGTTCCGCAGTCCCCGGCCCAGAAAGGGCCATTCGGCCGCATCGACCACTGGCACTTTGTCCCCGTCATCCCGTCCCATGCGCAATGCCACGTAGCGTAAGTTGATCAAGCCTTTGATCTGGTAGTTCTTGATCGCTCGGCGTGGCGTGATCGTGTTCGCCGGGGTGGCTGGCACGGTCGCCGCTCGTGGACGAGGGTGGGGTGGTGCGGCCGGATCAGGTGTCGCTGGGGGTACTGGTCAACGCCGTGCCCCGGGACCTGGTCGATGAGGCGGTCGCGGTGTGCGGGGTCCGGGAGAAACGCAGCGACGGCAAGCTGCCCGCGCACGTGGTCACGTATCTGACGTTGGCGTTGACCCTGTTCCCCGATGACGACTACACCGAGGTCGCGACCAAGGTGACCGGGTCGCTTGACCGGTGGGGCTGCTGGAATGCGGCCTGGAGCGTGCCGACCACCAGTGCGATCACCCAGGCGCGGAAACGGTTGGGCCGCCACGTGTTCGCCGAGCTGTTCGAACGCTGTTGTGGCCCGGTCGCCGGGACGGCCGGCCCGACCGCCGAGGTGGCGGCGTTAGGCACCGCGCGGGGCGCGTTCCTGCGCCGGTGGCGACTGCTGGCCATCGACGGGTTCGACATCGACCTACCGGACAGCAAGGAGAATGCCGCCGAGTTCGGCTACGCCGGGTCCGGCGACAACCGCTCGGCGTTCCCGAAGGCGCGGGTGGTTGCGTTGGCCGAGTGCGGCACCCACGCCTTCCTGGCCGCCGAGGTCGACGCCTACTCCGTGGGGGAGAAGACCCTGGCGCAGCGGCTGTACCCGCGGCTACGCGGCGATGAGCTGCTCACCGCCGACCGCGGGTTCTACTCCTGGTCGGCGTGGGACACCGCCACGGCGACCGGGGCCGGGCTGTTGTGGCGGGCCCCGACCCAGCTCGAGCTGCCGGTCGTGCGGGTGCTTTCCGACGGCACCTACCACACCGCCCTGATCAAACCGTCGATCCGCGGCGCGCGCCGGGAGCGGTTGCTGGCCGCCGCCCGCGCCGGCCAGGATCTGTCCGACATCAACACCGTCCCCGACGCGTTCGACGAGCGCGGCCTGCCGGTCATCCACCTGGCCCGCGTGGTCGAGTACGACGTCCCGGATCGGGTCGGCAACGGCACCGGCGAGCTGATCGTGCTGCTGACCACCATCCTGCACCCCGCCGGGGACGACGGGGCCCGGGCCGACGAGCTGGCCGCCGCCTACCATCAGCGGTGGGAACAGGAGACCGGCAACGACCAGCTCAAGACCCATCTGCGGGGCCCGGGGCGGGTGCTGCGGTCGCGGCTGCCCGATCTGGTGCATCAGGAGATCTGGGCCTACCTGATCGTCCACCACGCGATCAGTGCGCTGACCGCGAAGGCCTCCGCGGCCGCCGATCTCGACCCGGACTCGATCTCCTTCGCCCAGGCCCTGCGCCTGATCCGCCGTACCGCCACCGGGACGGCGGACATTCCCCCCTGCGGACTGGGCTGAACGACTCCCCAACCACCTGGCCCTGATCGCAGCCCTGCTGATCCCGGCCCGCCGCGAACGCACCTGCCCGCGAGCGGTCAAACGCGCCCGGCACAACAGCTACCGGGTCAAGAAACCCGGCGAACCCGCAAGCATCCGCCATCGCGGCCCAGCCACAGTCGCCCTCCGCGGACTGACACCCAGAGCAGCTTGATCAACTTAGCCTACGTGGCATTGCCCCGTGATCCTGCCCGTGGAGGCATCGCTACCAACCACTTCGTGCCGCCGGCGCGACCTGGCGTGAGATCGCCGATGAGGTCGGCGTGGACTGGCGCACGGTGAAGAAGTACCTGTCGGC
>DATMCA010001175.1:0-4025 GCA_035559015.1 Umezawaea sp.
CGGGCAGCGTGACGCTGACCTGTGGGAGGGCGCATGTGGTGCTGCCCGCGTTCAACGAGGAGGGCTCGCTGCCGCCGCTGCTGCGCAGGCTGGCGAACCTCTCGCTCGCGGGCGGGCTGACGGTGTGGGTCGTCGACGACGGGTCGTCCGACGAGACCGCCGCGACCGCCGAGCGCGGCGTCGACGGGCTCGACGTCCGGCTCGTGCGCCACGTGGTCAACCTCGGCCTCGGCCGGGAGCTGCAGAGCGGTCTGCGCGCGGCGCTCCAGGTGGCGGGCGCGGACGACGTGGTGGTTGTGATGGACGCCGACGACACGCACGACCCCGGCCTGATCCCGTCGCTGCAGAAGAAGATCGCCGCGGGCGCGGACGTGGTGATCTGCTCCCGGTTCGTGGACGGCGGCGACGACGCCACCGCCCCGATGGGCCGCCGGATGCTGTCGCGCGGCGCGGGCGCGGTGTTCCGCCACACGCTGGCCGTGGACGGCGTCCGCGACTTCACCAGCGGTTTCCGCGCGTACCGGGCGACGCTGCTGCGCCGCGCCGTGGACCACTGGGGCGAGCGGCTGGTCGAGGAGCAGGGCTTCGCGTGCATGGTCGAGCTGCTGCTCAAGCTGCGGCACTGCGACCCGGTGATCGCCGAGGTCCCGCTGCCCCTGCGCTACGACCGCAAGCAGAGCGTCAGCAAGCTGAAGCTGCGGCGCACGATGGGCCAGTACGCCAAGTTGCTCGTGCGCGACCGGCTGAGCCCCGCGCCGTTCCGGAAGCTGTGACGCCTGATGAGTGAATCGATCCGCCACGTCGTGGTCGTCGGCGGCGGCATCTGCGGCCTCGCCGTCGCGCACCGCCTCGCCCACGCCTGCACCCGCGTGACGCTGCTGGAGAGCAGCGACCAGCTCGGGGGCCTCGGCACGTTCTTCCCGACCGGCGACCGCTGGGTGGAGCGCTTCTACCACTGCGTGATGCCGACGGACGACAGCCTGCTCGCCCTGCTCGGCGACATCGGCGTGCGCGACGGCATCCGGTGGAGGCCGACCCGCATGGGCATGGTCGTCGACGGCGGGCACTACGGGTTCAACTCCGCGCTCGACCTGCTCCGGTTCACGCCGCTGCGGCTGCGCGACCGGATCCGCTTCGGCGCCGTGTCGCTGCTGCTGCGCCGACTGGGCAAGGGCAAGGACCTGGACAACACGCGCGCCGAGGACTGGCTGCGCAAGCTGTACGGCGACGTGATCTGGTCCGAACTGTTCGCGCCGATGTTCGGCTCGAAGTTCGGCGACGCCTTCGGCGACGTGCCCGCGCTGTACCTGTGGCAGCGGCTGGGGCGCGAGAGCAACGTGGCGACCCGCGGGTACCCCGAGGGCGGCTACAAGGCCGTGATCGACGCGCTGAGGGTCTCCATCGAGGCCGCGGGCGGCGTGGTGCGGACCGGCACACCGGTGCAGGGCCTCAGCAGCACGCCGGCGCGCTCGCTGGTCGCGCTCTCCGACGGCGAGGTGCTGGAAGCAGACCAGGTCGTCTCGACGGTCCCGCTGCCGATGCTGCGCGGGCTGGCCGACGGCGACCTGGCCGACCGCCTGCCGACGCTGTCGCTGCCGTACCAGGGCGTCGTGAACGCGCTGTTCTTCCTGAAGCGACCGCTGACCGGCAACTACTGGGCCCCGGTCCTGCGGTCCGGCACGGAGTTCGACGGCGTCATCGAGATGTCCGCGCTGGCGGGCCCGGAAGCCTACGGCGGCAGGCACCTCGCGTACGTCATGCACTACACGAGCCGGACCTCCGCGCTCTACCAGGAGGCCCCGGAGGTCATCGCCGAGCGCTGGACCCGCCAGTTCCTCGACCTCCACCGGGACCTCGGGCTGACCGAGGCCGACGTGGACGAGGTCAGGGTGTTCAAGGCGCCGTTCGTGGAACCCGTGTACCCGTTGGGCTTCCTGCGGCGGCGGCCGTCGGTGGAGGTGCCGGGCACGTCCGTCCTGCTCGCGACCACCGCGCACATCTACCCGGACGTGACGAGCTGGAACTCCAGCGTCGGACTGGCCGACCAGGTGTCCGCGAAGATCCTCGCGGCCGTCGACCCGGTGGCCGAACGCGTCTGACCGGTCCGCACGCGGCGGGGGCCATCGACCCCCGCCGCGTCAGACCATGTTCTCCACGGCCGTCGCGATGAGCTTGGACGTGGAGTTGTCCCCGTACGGCGAGGGGATCCGCGCCAGCCGCACCCGGTGACCGGGCACGTCGTCCAGCCACCGCAGCACTTCCGCGCGCAGTCGAGCGGGCGGGACGAGCGTGCCGAAGGTGCCCTCGATCTCCGGTCGCTCGGTGCTCCTCCGCACCACCACGACGGGCCGCTTCAGCACGCTCACCTCCTCCTGGATGCCGCCGGAGTCCGACACCACGACGGCCGCGCCCCGCGCCAGCGCGAGGAAGGCCGGGTACGCCTGCGGCGCCACCACGCGCAGGCCCGCCAGCAGCCCGTCGAGCCCGAACTCCCGGACCCGCTTCGCGGTGCGGGGGTGCAGGGGCAGCACGACGGGCAGCGGCAGCGTCGCCAGCTCCCGCAGGACGGTCTCCAGGTTCGCGCGGTCGTCGACGTTCTCCGGCCGGTGGATCGTGGCGACCACGTACCCGTCGACCACGAGCCCGTGCACCGCCAGCACGGCCTGCTGCTCGTCGGTGTCCGGCAGGGCGGAGTCGAGCGCCTCGACGACCGTGTTGCCGGTGAGCGCGATCCGTTCCGCCGCAACGCCTTCCGCGAGCAGGTTGCGCCGGTTCAGCTCGGTCGGCACGCAGCACAGGTCGGCGACGTGGTCGATCATCACCCGGTTGTGTTCCTCGGGCATCGCCCGGTCGTGGCTGCGCAGCCCGGCTTCGACGTGCACGAGCGGAACGCCGTTCGCGTTGGCGGCCAACGCTCCCGCGAGCGCGGACGTCGTGTCGCCCTGCACGATGACGGCGCTGGCCGCGTGCGCCGCCAGCACCTCGTCCACGACCTGCACGGCCCGCCCGAGCTGGGCGCCGCGACCGACACCGCCGACCGCGAACTCGTGGAAGCGGCCGGGTTTCGGCAGGTCGTCCAGGATCTGGGAGTACATCGACCTGTCGTAGTGCTGTCCGGTGTAGACCAGCGCCGCGTCCTGGCCGAAGTGCCGGAGCAGCGGAGCGAGCTTGATCAGCTCGGGGCGTGTCCCGCACACCATGGTGATCACTCGGTGTTTCCTTTCGCCCCAACGTGGTTCCGCCACGCTACTGATTCGGGCACCGTGATTTCCCCTACCTCAGCCCATCGGGTGAACGGCGGGGTCCGCGTGCGGGTGATGGGGCGCGGGTTCTCTAGGGTTGGTGGCGCAGGAGGTCGTCGGCTAGCGGGAATGGGAACTTCAGCGTGTTGGGAAAGTACGGGGCGCTGCTGGGCGTCGTCGTGGCCGCGGCGTTCACGGTGGTGGTCCCTCAGGCGACCGCGAGCACGTCGCCGATGCTGCCGGACCTGCGCCAGGCCCCGGTGGGCTGCCCCGGCGGGTACGGCGGCGACCCGTTGGCGTGCGCGGACTGGGACGTGTGCCTGGTCGCCGATGCCTTCGCGCCGCGCGGTGAGTGCCTGAAGTCCGGGCCCGCCAAGGCCGCCCGCCTCCGCTTCACCAGTTCGGCGGACAACGTCGGCGACGGCCCGCTGCTGCTGTTCGGCCGCCGCGACAGCTCGGACGAGCCGACCATGCGCGTGCGCCAGGCGTTCCAATCCGGTGTGGACGGTCCGATCCCGGACGGCTTCGCCACCGCGCAGGGCGCGACGACGGCGTTCGCCTACTACGACCCCGCCGAGTCGCACGAGCACTGGCACCTCATGGGGTTCGAGCGCTTCCAGTTGCGCACGCCCGCCGGGGAACCGCTGTCGGCCGACCGCAAGTCGGGGTACTGCCTCGGCGACCGCCACCCGGCGCACGACGTCGGCAGGCTGACCTACACGCCGGGGAACGGGACACCGGCGGGCAGGGTCGCCGACCTGCTCGCGGTCAACACGTGCGGGC
>DATMCA010001176.1:0-6141 GCA_035559015.1 Umezawaea sp.
AAGCCGAGCGCCTGGCCTGGGCGCAGCGCTGGGTGCGCGTCCCACCGGTCCTCGGCCACGGCGCCGATGCCGAGAGTTCGTGGCTGATCACCGCCGCCGTCCCCGGCCGGTCGGCGGTGGAGCCCCGCTGGAAGGCCGAGCCCGCGGTCGCGGCGGCCGCGATCGGCCGCGGACTGCGCCTGCTCCACGACACCCTGCCGACGGACCAGTGCCCGTTCGACTGGAGCGTCGAGCGGCGGCTCGTACGCGCCGACGAGCGCATCGCCAACGGCGAGGGACCGGCCGACTGGTCCCCCGAACACCAGCACCTGGGCCTCACCGAGGCCAGGGCTCGACTCGGTGAACCGCCCGCGATCGACCGTCTCGTCGTCTGCCACGGAGACGCCTGCGCCCCGAACACCCTGCTGCACGACGACGGCACCTTCGCCGCGCACGTCGACCTGGGCTCGCTCGGCCTGGCTGACCGGTGGGCCGATCTGGCGGTCGCGACGTGGAGCCTCCACTGGAACTACGGCCCCGGCTTCGACGGCCACCTGTACGACACGTACGAGATCGATCCCGACCCGGAACGCATCGCCTACTACCGCTTGCTCTACGACTTGGCATGACCCGCTCGCCTCCGCGAGACGTGGTGGATCGGGCGCAGGTCATGGACTCCGCCGTCAGAAACGCCACCTTGGGCTTTTGCAGGTAGTCCCACATCGAGACACCCTCCGACTCCTGCCAGTGAACATGGTCGAGGGCACGAACGTACGCACGAGCCAGAGCGTGCAGGGCCGGGGCGAACAGGACGTGGATCATTCGCTCGCACACCCACAACCCATCAAGGACGTCCAACGCGGACGCCTTCCACGCAGACGTGTCATCACGATCCTCGGCAGCGCGCTCGGCCTGCTGGGCGACTCGGATGAACTCGCGCAACAACTCCAACTGCTCCACTCGACGCGCCTCGGCACGCTCATGAGCCTGCCGACGCTGATCGACGCGATCAGCGCGGCGCTGCACACTGGCTTGCACCAGGTAGGACAGGTCCAGGAATCGCGCGGCGACGTCTTCACGGTGGCCGCGGCGGTGGTGCCGAATCTCCCGACCCGGCACCACCGCCGCGGGGTCAGACGGTCGCCGCGTCCAGTGCTGCGAGAAGACGGGCGGAGTAGTTGGTCGAGCCGTTGAGCTCCTTGGTGTCGAACCACTGGGTGCGGGTCACCGTGAGGGTGACCTTCTTCCCCTGCGGGCCAAGGGCGCGCACGACCGTGCCCGGTGGGATCGGTGTCGTCGCGGGGGTGTGGTTCTCCTCCACGTCCGGCAGGTCCACGAGCACGCCGGCCGCGAGTTCGGCGGAGGTGAAGTCCGAGTCGGTCGCACTCACGTCGGCCAGCAACTGGTAGTCGGGCATCTTGGTCATGTAGTGCGTGACGTGCGCCTCCGAGCCCTGCCCGAACAGCAGGTACGAGGGCTTCGGCGGGTAGTCCTCGGCGTCCCGGAACTGCCGGTTGTGCAGCACGGCGGTGATCTCGACCGGCACGCCCGACACGATCGGCGTGGCGTCGTGGAGGTCGTTGTCGACCACCTTGAGGATCGAGCCGGCGAACGTCCGGTCGGCCACCATCTTCTGCAGCAGCAGCTTCTCGTCGTTGACGACGATGAACGTCGCCGTCGGCGCCGCGTTCCGGGCGTCGACGTAGGTCTGCTTGACCTCGGTGCCGAACCCGAACGCCGCGACCACCTGGTAGCGGTGGGCGGCCATGGTGAACATCGCCAGGTGACCGCCGTGAACGACCTGCTCCCCCACCAGCACGAAGCCGTGGATGTCCGGCGTCTCCTCGTCGTGGGACATCGTCATGAGCCGTCCTCCCTAGAAGGCGTTGTCGGAGAAGCGGACCAGGGCCAGGCGGGCGATGTCGCCGCTGTCGGCCGAGCCGTCCACGTAGGTCGCCAAGTCCCTGCCGCCGCGCTGCACCGGCATGCTCACGGGACTGGACTTGGCCAGGTCGGCCACCAACTCGTCGATCGTTTCCGTCGTGACGTGCGGCATCACGTACAGGTGCGCGTAGTGGACAACGCTGTCCCCCACCCTGAGCGGGATCGTCGCCAGCGAGTACTTGTGCACGAGATCGGGCGGTGGCTGCTTGAACCGCACGGTGAGCGCCAACGACGTCCGCTCGGCCTCCCACCCGCCGCCCAACTCCTTGAGCTTCTTCTCCGCGTGGTCGGTCACCTCCAAGGCGGTGCGGATCATCGTCATCTGCTCGCGCTCGGAGTGCTTGGCCAGGAAGTGCCACATGACCAGTGGTGAGAACGCGTTGCGCGACCCGCCGAACGTGGTGTCCGGCGACCCGATCACGGCGGGCTGGTCGGGCGGTTGCATCTGGAGGTCGGCCTTGGTCATGAACACGCCGCACGGCCAGGGCGCTCCGGGGTACTTGTGCCCGCTGGTGACGATCGAGGCGACCTCGGGGATGCGGAAGTCGAACTTCGGCAGCGGGGTGGTCGGCGTGATCTCACCCGCGTCGACGAGCTTCTCGATGAAGGGCGCGTAGGTCGCGGCGAGCGCGCCGTCGACGTGGATCCAGTGACCGGTGCGCTCGTCGACCAGTTCGTTGCCGTTCTCGTCCCGACCGTAGCGGACCTTTCGCTTGTCCAGCTTGTACTTGACGAAGATCGGCCGCAGCCGGTCGCAGATGCCGGCGACGTCGTCGTAGGCGCCCTTGAACGTGCTGCCGTAGTTGAGGTTGATCACGACGGGGTGGCCCATGCTCGCGAAGAACTCCACCAGCTTCGCCAGCTTGTCGACGTCGATGCTGCCCGGTCCGATGTCGCCGTCAGTGGACGGAACGTCGTGGTCCCACGGCTGTCCGGGGTTCAACGGGTTGGCGTACGGGTACATCTTGGTGCCGACCTCGTAGAAGTTCGGGATGTTCAGCACCCGCAGCGCTTTGGCCACCGAGTAGTGCGTGTCACGGGAGTAGAAGCCCACGGGTGAGTAGGCGTTCTGGTTGTCGCTGGGCGCGGTGTCCTGCACCCACACGTACTGCGCGCCGCCACCCTCGGCCGGTTCGCGCATGAGGGTCTTGCCGGAGAGGTAGTCGCGGGCGTTCCACAGTGCGTAGTTGTTGCCCTCAGAGGAGCCCATGGTGAGTACGTAGCCCCAGTAGGCGTCCTTGGGAACCTCGCCGTCGACCTTGGTACGGGGCTTGCCGTGCCACAGCTTGGCGTAGTAGTCCAGGACGGCGCGCTCGGCCCACCGGGTGTGCAGGGTGAAGTGCGAGTCCTCGAACGGGTCACCGACGTTGTTGAAGTGGTAGTCGAGGAACCGGGCCATCGGTTCGCGCAGCTTGAGGTCCTCGTTGGTCTGGTAGCCGAGGAACCTGCCCTGGAGGTCGGCGAAGTAGTTCTCCAGCTTGTCCAGCACCGCTTTGCGCTGCGGTTCGGGCACGCCTTCGGGAGGGAGCGCGAAGTCCTGGTCCGTCGGGCTCGGTGCGGAGTTCGCACCATTTGTGCGCGCGCGATCCCGTGCCTGGTCCGTGATGGTCATGGTTGCCTTCCTGAGGTGGTCGGACTCCCGATCTGGGAGCCGTTCAGCGGCGGGGCTCGGCGAGCGCGTTGAGCAGCAGCGCCTCGGCGAGGGTCATGTGCTCCAGTTCGGACTTGCTGACGCTCTCGTCGTCCCCGTGGATGTTGGCCAGCGGTTCCTCGCAGCCCCACAGCACGATGTCCGCGCCGGGATTGGCCACGTGAAGCGCGGAGACCAGCGGGATGGAGCCGCCCTGACCGGCTTGGGCGACGTCTGCGGTCTGGTAGGCGGTCTTCAACGCGGTCTCGACGGCCGCGTGGTGGGGCCCTTGATAGGCGGCGAAACCTTGCCCGAGACTCACGGGGTCGACTTCGCGCACGACCGCCTGTGGGGCCTTGGCCTTGATGTGGTCTCGGATCGCCTCGAGGGCCGCGGCCGGGTCCTGGTTCGGTGCGAGGCGCACGCTGATCCGGGCGGTCACCTCCGCGCACAGCACGTTCGCGGGCCGGTCCATGCTGGGCGCGCCGCGCAGGCCCACGACGTTGGCGGAGGGGCGGCCGAACAGCCGCTGGGCGAGCGTGCCGGTGCCCACGAGCTCGACCCCTGGCTCCACGCCGGCGTTCTCGCGGTATTGCCCTTCCGGCACGACGGGCCAGTCGTGCTCGAAGCGGGTCAGACCGGCCACGGCCACGTCGCCGTTCTCGTCGTGCAGCGTCGCCAGGAGCCGTACCAGCACTATGAACGCGTCGGGCGCGGGCCCGCCGTACATGCCGCTGTGGACCTCTTTGGCGAGCGTCTTGACGGTCACGTCCACCGCCAGGATGCCGCGCAGGGTGGAGGTGAGGGCGGGTTGGCCGACCGCGAGGTTGCCGGTGTCGGCAACGATGACCACGTCGGCCTTGAACCGGGGGTCTTCCGGGTGGTCGGCGAGGTAGGAGTCCAGGACGCTGCCGCTCTCCTCCTCCCCCTCGACGACGACCTTGACGTTGATCGGCAGCCCGGACCACGTCTCCTGCAGTGCCCTGAGTGCGCCCAGGTGCATGACGACCCCGGATTTGTCGTCGGCGGCGCCGCGACCGTAGAGGCGGGTGTCGCCACCCGCCGCGACCTCCTTCGGGACGAAAGGCTTTGTGACCTGCCACTTGTCTTCGTCAGCAGGTTGCACGTCGTAGTGCGCGTAGAGCAGGACCGTCAGCGCGTCGTCGGTGTTCGCGTGCTGCTCCGCGTACATCAGGGGTGCGGATGTCCTGCCCTGGTGGGTGATGGTGGTGACAGTGGCGCTGCTCAGGCCGGCAGCGCGGAACAATCCGGCGATCGTGTCAGCGGTGGTGCGCAGTGGCGGCTCGGGACTGTCAGCCGTGGACTTGTGCTTCACCAGGTCGATCAGCGTTTGCCAGAACTGAGGGGCGAGGTCGTGCACGTGATCGTGCAGGCCCTGCTCGGAGGCGATCGTGGTCATGGGTTCCTTCCCGTGGGAGTGCGGACAGAGCTGAGGACAGGAAGTCCACTCCGGACTGTTCGCCACGCGGAATCAGGATCTGCCTGCATCGTCGCACCGCGACGGTGATGCCGACAGGCCGTGAGCACCGGACCCCTCCAACGTGTGCCCAAGCGCGTTCGACGGCAACGGTGTGTGTTCGCGGCGAGGTGTGGTCACCGACGTGGGGGCAGATCACCTTTACGGTGCAACGAAAAGGATGTCGAACGGAACTCTGATGCGGTTGATCCGCAGCCACTTCCACGCCCCACGTGCGCGTGTCGGCCCGAGCGACACCGGACAGGACCATCCCACGGTCCTCAACCCTCGGCGCGCCGAAACCCGATCGGGAGCGGTGACCACCTCCACCGGGTGCCCGGTCCGTGCTGACTGGTGGCGCACGGTGAGCTGCTCAGCCCGTGGCACTGGCGATTCCCGCGGTCTCCGTTACCCGCCTGTGCGTCCGTTCAGGGCAGTAGTGGGTGGATGGCGTCACGCAGGCGGTCGCGGAGCCACTGCGACGAGGGGTCGTCGTTGACGCGGCGGTGCCAGCGCAGTTCGACGTCGGCGGTGGGCAGGCCGACGGGAACCTCGTGGGAACGGAGGGGAACACCGCGTTCGATCAGGTGTGCTGCCGTCACGTGCGGCACGAGGCAGATGGAGTCCCGTTCCAGAGCCATGAGAGCGCCCACGGCGTAGGAGGGCACGACGGCCGAGACGTGGCGGGACCGCCCGATCCGCTCCAGGGCGTCATCGAGCGGACCACGGGCGAGGCCGCGTCGTGAGGCGGAGACGTGGGGGTGGCGGCACAGGTCGTCGAGGGTGAGTCGCGGTGCCCTGCCCAGATCCGAGTCGGCGGCCACGACGGCGACGAAGTGGTCGGTGAACAACCGCGAGGTGTGCACGTCGGGTGGCGGCGGGCCCGCGACCGTGACGTCGAGGTCGAGGGAGCCGTCGCGCAACGGGTCGGGTTCCTTGGAGTCCTGGGCGACGAACCGCAGGCGGACGTCGGGGGCCTCGGCGGCGATCCGGCGGGTGAGGCGCGGGGCGAGGACCGGGACGAGGCCGTCGTTGAGGCGGATGGAGAAGGTGCGGCGCCACGTGCGCGGGTCGCTGCCCGCGGGGTCGGTGCGCAGGCGATCGGCGGCGT
>DATMCA010001177.1:0-8914 GCA_035559015.1 Umezawaea sp.
CGGACGCGCGGCCGTGGCGGATCGGCGTCGAGGACCCGCACGACCCGACCGGGCTGATCGCCGTCGTACCGGTGTTCACCGGAGCCGTGGCCACCTCGGGCGCCGCCCACCGCGGCAGGCACGTCGTCGACGCCCGCACCGGTAGGCCCCCGGCCGATGTCGCATCGGTCACGGTGGTGACGGCTTCGTTGACGTGGGCCGACATCGACGCTACGACGGCGTACGCCCACGACCGCGACGCCGCGGCGTGGCTGAGCGGGCAACCGGGCCGCAGCGGTCTCGTGGTGTGGTCGGACGCGTCGACCACCACCGTTCGGTAGCGTCCCGGCCCTCGGGAACGGCGTCCCGCACGTCGAACGTCATCGACCACAGGGGACCAACACCCGAAGTCCGCGCCCGACGAGGAGATCGCCGCGGCGGGCGGGACCAAGGGCCTGTCCGTCCGCCGCCACCGAGGCGGGCACGACGGGGAATTCGGCCCGCCGGGAGGACAACGTCCGATCCTGCCGGCGCGAGTGGTGGTCGAGGAGATTGGGGATGTCGAGCGGAACAGTCGAGGACGGGGACGGTCATGATCACGGAGGGATACACGCCGAGGCACCGGGCCATGTTGAAGGCCGTCGCGGACGGTCGGGGACAGCTGCTCTGCGGACAGCGCCCGCACCTCCGCGTCGACGGTCTCTGGTGCGACTTCACGGCCACCGGCGACCTGGTGGACAACGGCCTGGTCCGTCCGGCGTGGCAGGCGCCCGCGGGTGTCGCCGCGCCCGCCGTGCTGACGAACTCCGGGTCCGTCGTGCTCCAGGACCTGTTCTCGCTTCGACCGATGACGGCCGGCGGCGTGCGGTGAGGCTGGGGGTGGCCGCCGCCCTGGTCGGTGGCGCGTACCGGCGCGGCGACGTCCAGGTGGACGGCGAGTCCGGACGGGTGACGGCGGTGGGCCTGGCCGGGGCGGGGCGCGGGATCGCCGTGCCGGGGCTGGTGGACCTCCAGGTCAACGGGTTCGCCGGAGTCGACTTCCTGACCGCCGATGTCGAGGACCACCACGCGGCGTCCGTGGCGCTGGCCCGGACGGGCGTGCTCGCCCACCAGCCCACCCTGATCACCAGCGCGCCCGACCGGACCGCGTCCGCCATCGCCGCGGCCGACAAGGCCCGGCCGGCTTCCGCGGGCTCACGGATCCTCGGTGTCCACCTGGAAGGCCCGTTCCTACCAAAGCCACTGCCGCCGGGTACCGCGCGGGTCGAAGAATCGTGGTGTGACCGAACGAATCGTGGTACTCGGTGGCGGCACCGGCGGCACCCTCGCGGCCAACCGGCTGCGACGTGAACTGGGCGATCGGGTCGACGTCGTGGTCGTGGACCGCGACGTCGACCACGTGTACCAGCCGGGTCTGCTCTTCCTGCCGTTCGGACTGGCCGACCGGGACGACCTGGTCCGCTCCCGGCCTCGTCAGCTGCGCGCCGGGATCGGCTACCGCGACGCGGGTGTCGACCGGGTGGACGTCGAGCACGACCGGGTGGTCCTGGAGGACGGCGCGGTGCTGCCCTACGACATGCTGGTGGTCGCTACCGGCGCGCGGCTGCTGCCGGAGGAGACCGAAGGTCTCACCGGTCCCGGTGCCGCCCACACCTTCTACGACCTCGACGACAGGGGCATCTTGGAGATCCGCGTTTCGGTCAGCGAACCGGTGCAGCACCGCAAGATCCGGGTCGACGTCCCCGCCGAGTGAGCGGTCACCGCGACGCCCCCGTGCCGGAATCACCGGCACGGGGGCTGATTTCGTGTCTCGGAGGCCGTGGTGTGGCGGCGACGTCGTGCGGGTCGCCACCCGCCGTGCGCGGCCTGGCGGCGACCGCGGGCCGCGCCGGAACAGGTCGCACGCTGCGGGTGGCACGGCAGGCGCAAACGTCTGCGGGCTCAGGCCTCCGTGATGGTGGTCCTGAGCCCGCAGACTTGGTCATGTCACGTCGGCGCCGTCCTCCCGGTCACGAGTGGCCTCCCCGCTGATGCCAGGGTGGACGGACGTCGAGGACGTCGTCGACGTCGCGGCGCGGTGTGGCGGGCAGCGGTTCGCCGCTCACCGGGGCCCAGCCGACCCGGATGACCAGCTGGGGGAACGCCACGCCGTCGAGCACCTGCTCGCGCAGGAGGTCCCTGGTAGCGGTGATCTCCAGCGGCTGGCTGAGCGGGCAGGTGGCGAGCCGGAAGTCGGTGGCCGCCAACAGCACCGCGCTCAACGCCTCCCCGGCCCGCAGCTGCGAGCCTCGGTCGTCGGAGGACGTCGCCAGCAGCAGCAGTTCGCCGGCGTCGTCCTCCCAGCCAGGCGGGGACACCCGCAGCTCGCCGTTGGGGAACGGCCTCATGTCGGTGTCCCCGTGCGACACCGGCGACGACGGGATGTTCGCCGCGGGCACGCCCTCCCGCGCGGCTCGCCCCCGGCCCGACCAGGCCGCCAGCTCGGTGGCGTAGGCCGGGTTCATGCCCTGCTGCCAGGAAGCGGCGTTGATGGCGGAGGTGATCCGGAAGCGGTCACCCTGGTTGTCGGCCGCGACGAGGATCGCGCCGTGCTCGGCGGCGCGGTCGACCAGCACCCGCACCAGGTCCGAGGGGACCGGCCACGAGCTGGACCGCCTGCGGTCGGTGCGCCGGTGGGGGATGGCCGCCGAGAGCGCTATGTCGTCACCGCTCGCCTGCCGGGGGTAGAACGTCACCGTGGCCAGGTGGTCGGGATCGGTGGCGTCCGGCAGGCGGCGGACCACCGTGGCCCAGCCCAGCGCGGCGAAGCCGACCCGCAGGTGGTGCAGCGCCGCGCCGCAGCTGACCAGCAGGTCGCGCCCGTCGGGATCGGTGACGGACAGGTGCCTGCCGCGGTCGGCGAACAGCTGCACCGAGTCGTCGGCCGCGCGCCACCGCCACGGCTGCGAGTTGTGGACCGACGGAGCCTGCCCGGCCAGTTCGACCACGGCTCGGACGGTGTCGCGGTCGGGGCGGTCGTCCCTCATCGAACTCACCTCCTGGACTCGACCGCTGCTCCCAGCAGCAGCCTGCGTTCCGCCGAGCCGATCACGGACCTCGTGGCGGCCACGGCGTCGGGGTTGACCGAGATCGACGTGATCCCCTGGCGGACCAGGTGTTCGGCGAACTCCGGCCGGTTGGACGGCGCCTGCCCGCACAGCGAGGAGGTGATGCCCGCGTCGTTGGCGGCCCGGATGATCCGGGTGATGTAGTCGAGCACCGCCGGGTCGGATTCGTCGAAGAGCTCGGCGCACACTTCGGAGTCGCGGTCGACGCCCAGCACGAGTTGGGTGAGGTCGTTGCTGCCGATCGACACGCCGTCGATGCCCGCCTTGGCGTACTCGGGGATCCAGTAGGCGACCGACGGGACCTCGGCCATGACCCACCGGTGCAGTCCGCGCTGGTGGCCGAGCGGGCTGGCGTCGATCTGCTCCAGGCACGCCTCCAGTTCCCACTTCGTGCGCACGAACGGGATCATCAGGTGCAGGTTCGGCGTCTGCTCCCGAACCCTGGCCAGCACGTCGAGTTCGCGGCCGAACAGCATGGGCTCCTTGACGTACCGGTAGCAGCCGCGGTAGCCGATCATCGGGTTGTCCTCGTGCGGCTCGAATTCCGCGCCGCCCACGAGGTCGTGGAACTCGTTGGTGCGGAAGTCGATCGCGCGGTACACGACCGGCCGCGGGTAGAACGCCTGTGTGATCCGCAGCAACGCCTCGGTCATCGCCGTGGCGAACTCGTCGCCGGTCTCGTGGGCGAGCAGGTAGCGGGGGTGCGTGCCCTTGAGCGCCTCGGTGAGCATGAACTCGGCCCGCAGCAGGCCGACGCCGTCCACCGGGAGCGCCGCGGTCTCCTCGGCGTGCTCGGGCATCGCCAGGTTCACGTACAGGCGGGTGGCCAGCGTCTCGACGGTGCCCGCGGTCGTCGGAGCCTCCGGTCGGGGCTGGGTGTGGACCGGGCCGCCGACCGCGCCTTCGAGCACCCGCCCGCTCGCGCCGTCCACGGTCACCAGTTCGCCGTCGCGCAGGACCTGGGTGGCCTTGCGGGTGCCGACGACGCACGGCACGCGCAGTTCCCTGGCCACGATGGCGGCGTGGCACGTCATGCCGCCGCCGTCGGTCACCAGTGCCGCCGCGCGGCGCATCGTGGGCACCCAGTCCGGGTTGGTCATGGTCGCCACGAGGATCTCGCCGTCGACGAACCGGTGGCCCTCGGACGGCGAGGCCAGCACGCGGACGCGGCCGGTCGCCGTGCCGGGCGAGGCGGAGAGCCCGTTGAGCAGCACGGTTCCCGGGGCCTCGCCCTCGTCGAGGGTGGTGATGGGCCGGGACTGGACCAGCCACGTCCGACCCTCCGAGATCGCCCACTCCAGGTCCTGGGGAGTGCCGTAGTGCTCCTCGACCCGCAGGGCGAGCCGGGCCAGGTCGATGGCCTCGTCGTCAGTCAGGACCCGCTCGGCCCCGGTGTGCTCGTCGAGGTCGACGCGCAGGTCGGCGCCGTCGGGACCGCGGACGATCTTGTGGGTCTGGTGTCCGACGCGGGCTTCCAGCAGGCGTGGCCCGGTCTTGGCCAGCACGTAGGTGTCGGGCTCGACCGCTCCGCTGACCACGACCTCGCCGAGTCCGAACGCGCCTTCGACGACGATCCGGTCCCGGTTCCCGGTGGAGGGGTCGGCGGTGAAGGCCACACCGGACCGTTCGGAGTCGACCATCCGCTGCACGACCACGGCGATGGCGGGCTCCTCGACGATCTGCCTGCTCGCCCGGTAGGCGATGACCCGCGGGCCGAACAGCGAGGCCCAGCAGTCGCGCACGCGCTCGATGAGATCGTTGTCGCCGACGACGTTGGTGTAGGTGGCGTTCATGCCCGCGAACGACGTCCCGGCACCGTCCTCGGAGGTGGCCGAGGACCGCACGGCGACCGAGGCGCCGGGTCCGAGAGCGCGATAGGCGTCGAGGACGGCCGTGCGGACGTCGTCCGGGACCCCGGCTTTTCGCACGAGGTCCTGGAGCAGTTCGCACGCCGCGGTCAGCTCGGTGGGGCTGTCGACGGACAGCAGCGCGGTGTCCAGGGTGGACCTCAGCTCGTCCCGGGTTCCGCCGCGCTCCATCGAGGAGAGGTAGGCGTCGGCGGTGATGACGAAACCGGGTGGCACGGGCAGACCGGCGCCGGTGAGCTCGCCGAGGTTCGCCCCCTTGCCGCCCGCGATGGCGGTGTCGTGCTTGCCCAGGGTGTCGAATCCTACGACGTGGGTGGTCATGGCATCTCCTTCGATGGTCGACCTCCTACCTCCACGGTCGTCCCGCGCGCGGTGCGGGTGGAGAGTCGGAAGTCCTCTTGGCGGGCACGGAGGTCCCGTGTCCGTCATCGCGTGAGAACGGCTCGCAGCCGCCACGCTCCGAGCGCGAACAGCACCGCCGCGCACCCGGCCGGCACGCCGAGTTCGGGCAGCACGTCGGGCAGGGTTCCGAGTAGTGGGTGGTGCAGCGGATCGCTCGCCCGCTTCGAGAGAGCTCGTGGACGTTGTCCGACGAGTGATCGCCTTGCGGCTCTGCGGGTCGACTGCCGCGATCGGCTCGTGCAGCAGCCCCGCACCGATGTGCAGGCACCGCTTCGTGCAGACCGAGCAGTGCTCGGCGCCGTCGGCCAACGCGACCACGTCCGAGTCGTGTTCCACCCTGCGCGCCGTGGCGTGGCGCGAAAGCGTTGCGGAGACCTTTGCGGGACAGCACTTCCGGCGTGCCCGTCGTCAGATAACCAGCGTGCGGAACCGCGGTTCCCGGTGGCAGTGCCGAACGTCATCGACGGCCGGTGACCATCCGCACTGCCGTCGAGCGGATGGGAGCGGGAGGCTGTAACCGGTCGCGACCGGGCGCGGACAGTCCGCCCGGTCGTCCCGTCGAGCGCTAGGAGAAGCGATGACCGTCACCAACGACCAGACGACCACCACCACGGACCGCGTCCGCGGACAGTTGCTGGTGGACAAGGTGAAGGAGTTGATCCACGAGGGCAACGTCCGTCGGATCGTGGTCAAGAACGACCAGGGCCACACGGTCGTGGAGATTCCGGTGACGGCCGGTGTGGTGGCCGCTGTCGCCGCGCCGGTGGTCACCGCCGTCGCGGCGATCGCCGCGCTGGCCAAGGAGTGGTCCATCGAGGTCGAGCGGGCGAAGCCGTCGATCGCCGTCGGCGAGGAGCGGACTGCCGAAGAGGGGAACTGATCGCGGTGAGGGACCAGGAGGACGAGGGCGGCGGATTCGGTGGCGCCTGCGCCATCACCGATGGACCGGTGGCGTGGCGACCCGCGGTCGACGTGGACCGAGTGTTCGCCGGACTCGCCGCCGTCGTTGACGCGTTCCCGGTCACCCGCGCCGGAGCGCGGGTGAAGGCCGACCGGGGATGACCGTGGTGATCGCCGGCGGAGGCCTGAGCGGGCTGTCCCTCGCCGGCCACCTCGCGCTGGAACCGCGGTGGCACGAGGGGGTGGTGGTCGTCGACGACGGAAGCCGTCCGCTCGGCACCATCGCGTGGTCCTCGTGGACCGACCGGTCGAACGTGCTCGATGCCGCCGTGTCGAGCAGGTTCGACCGCGTTCGGGTGCACGTCGACGGAAGGACTCGAACTCTCCCCCTGGGGCGCTACCGGTACCAGGTGGTACGGGGGACGGACCTCGGCCGGGTCGTCCACGCGCTCACGAAGCCGTTGGCGCACTTCGAGTTCCGCCATGGCCACGTGGACGACGTCGTCGGACCGTCCGGTCGGACCCGTGCGGTCGTGGACGGTGAGCGGGTCGAGGCCCGCTGGGTGTTCGACAGCGTGCTCGGCCCGCCGGAACCACCGCCGGTGGACGCGCTCCTGGTGTTCCGCGGGCAACGGGTCGTCGCTGAGTGGCCGGTGTTCGACCCGGAGGTGCCGACGCTGTTCGACTTCCGCACGGCCCAGGCCGAATGCGCCTCCTTCGTCTACGTGCTCCCGTTCTCGCCGACCGAGGCGTTGGTCGAGCACACCTCCTTCGCCTCCCCGTGCGGGCCCCTGCCCGGTGCCGACGCCCAGCGCGCCGCGCTGGCCGAGTACCTCGAAGAGGTGCTGCGCGCCGGAGCGTGCTCGGTGTCGCACGAGGAGGGGGCGGTCCTGCCGTTGTCGGCGGACACCACTCCGCGTCGCCGTGGTGACGTCCTGACCATCGGCACCCCCGCCGGGATGGTCAAGGCCGGTACCGGCTACTCGTACCAGCGCGTGCAGCGCGACAGCGCCGCCGTCGTGCGGTCGCTGGTCGAGCACGGGCACCCCTTCGACCTGCCCGCCGTGAGCACGCGACACCGGGTGTTCGACGGCGCGCTCCTCGACGTGGTCACCCGCGAGCCGCACCAGCTGGAGCGTGCTTTCGCCGCGTTGTTCCGCGGGACCTCGGCGGAACCGGCGCTCCGGTTCCTCGACGAGCGGAGCTCGATCGGACTGGAGAGCCGCCTGTTCGCGGGGATGCCGGTCGGGACCTACCTGAAAGCGGTCGGCAGGCGACTTCGGACGTGACGTGGCCGTAGCCGCTCGGCGAGCGACCACGGCCACGTGATCATCAGGTGTTGCTCGGCGTGGCACCCCTGTGGCGGGTCGCCGGCAGCACCCGAGTGTGGATCAGCGTGTCGAGCACCCACGTCGCGACGATCAGCCCGATGAACGTCGCCAGCAGGACCTCGTTGCCCGTCCACAGCGCGGTGAGGCCCGTTCCGAGCGCGACGACGCCGAGCACCAGCGCGACCCTCTCGAACGTCCCGCGTCCCAACGCGGGCCGCCCGGTCAGCAGGGCGGCTGCGGCGACGCCGAACACGATCCCGGTGATGGCCATTCCACGCGGCTCGTGGATGTAGGGCATCTCGCCCCTGATCAGGTAGCCGAGGTAGGGGACCACGACCGCCGCGACGAGCACCGCCGCCGTGGTGTCCTTCCAGGTGAACCTCATCATCTCCACCTTCTTCCCTTGCGGTTCCAGCATCTCGGGAACAGCCGCGACGACGCAGGGTCGAACGTCCTCGGGTCCGCGGCGTTGGTCACGGCGCCACGAGGTCGCGGCGGTCGAAGGCGATCACCGCGAGCACGAGCAGGACTCCGGTCGCGCCGAGCAGCACGAGCGCCCCCGGCACACTGGCGTTCCCCGAGAGCGCTTCGCCCGGAGAGGCGAGGTGGAACGGCGACAACACCCGCCACGGCCGCGGTGAGTGCACCAACCAGCAGCGCCAGCGCACCGAAACAGCAGCGCGAGCACCGCGTTCAGCAAGCTCGCGACCACCAGGTCGACCGGGGAACGTCCAGTCCCACCAGGACGTTGGCTGTGAGGAGCACCGCCGCGAGCACGGCGGTGATCGCCAGGAGGTCGACGAGCACGGCGAACGCCTTGTCCGGCAACACCTCCCGGCGGGACACCGGGTTGACCGCCGGCAGGTACTTCGTGCCGGGGGTGCTGTGCGTGAGCCGGTCAGCCGACCACGGCGGGAGGGATGACCACGACCGGGCAGGCGGCGTGTCGTGCGCAGTGCGCCGCGACGCCGCCGGGGAACACGTCCGTGATCGGGTTGTGGCCCTTGGCGCCGATCACCAGCAGGTCCGCCCGTCGGGACGCTTGGACGAGAGCCGCGCCGGGATCGCCCACGACGACGATCTCGGCGACCTCCGGTGCCCCCGGAACGTCAGCGACGGCCTCGGTGACCAGATCGTGCAACCGCTGCTCCGGGTGGTCGTGCTCCACCTCGGGTTTGTGGGCGTACGGGTAGACGCCCATGGACGTGGCGGGGACGAACGCGTCCACGCGGGTGGACGCCAGCACGGCCTCTACCGTGCTCGGGGTCTGCGCGAGAGCCCATCGCAGCGCGCTCCTGCTCGCCGGGGAGCCGTCCACGCCCACCAC
>DATMCA010001178.1:0-5766 GCA_035559015.1 Umezawaea sp.
CCCCGGACCGGGCGGCGAGTTCGCCGATCTTGAGCAGTGCTTCGCTCATCCGCGGGCCTCCCTCGGTCGTCGATGATCCACCAGAACCATACAGTGCCGCGTGCTAGTGTCGAGTGCATGCCGCCTACCGACGATCCCGAGGGATGTAGTACCCGGCCGGGCCACGCCCGGCTGAACAGCACGTCGAGTCCCGATGCCGCTCTCCCGCCCGTTCGACTGGGTGGCGACGCGGCGTGTTGATCCTCTGGGGCCTGCTCGCGATCGTGGTGCTCACCGCGGCGACCGGGTACTTCGTGGCCCAGGAGTTCGCGTACATGGCGGTGGACCGGGGCCGCCTGCGGCAGATGGCCGAGGCGGGCGACAGGGCCGCCGAGCGCGCGTACCGGGTGACCCAGCGCCTGTCCTTCATGCTCTCCGGCGCGCAGTTCGGCATCACCGTCACCGCGCTGCTGGTCGGTTTCGTCGCCGAACCCCTGCTGGGTTCCGGCCTGGCGGGCGTCCTGGGCTTCACCGGGCTGTCGGAAGCCGCGCGGCTCTCGGTGTCCGTGGCCGTCGCGCTGGTGTTCGCCACCGTGGTCCAGATGGTGCTGGGCGAGCTGGTGCCCAAGAACCTCGCCATCGCCAAGCCGGAGACGCTGGCCAAGGCCCTCAGCTCGTCGACGCTGGTCTACCTCACGATCGCGGGCCCGGTCATCCGGTTCTTCGACGCCGCGGCCAACAGGCTGCTGCGGTCGGTCGGCATCGAGCCGGTGGAGGAGCTGCCGCAGGGCGCGACGCCCGAGGACCTGCACCAGATCATCGACGAGGCGGGCGCGCAGGGGCACCTCGACCCCGAGCTGTCCCGGCTGCTCGACCGCGGCCTCGACTTCCGCGGGCTGATCGCCGATCAGGCCATGACCCCGCGGGTCTCGGTGCACACCGTCAAGGCGGACGAGCCCGTGTCGCGGGTCGTGGACCTGCTGGACACCGGGCACTCCCGGTTCCCCGTCGTGGGGGAGGACCTCGACGACGTGATCGGCGTGGTCGGGCTGGCCGAGGTCCTCACCGTCGACCCCGAGGAGCGCGCGGACACGCCGATCGGGCGGATCGCCTCGCCCGCCGTGCTCGTGCCCTCCACCCTGCCGCTGCCCGCCGTCCTGGAACGGCTGCGCGCCGAACACCGCCAGACCGCCTGCGTGGTCGACGAGTTCGGCGGCTTCGCGGGCGTGGTGTCGCTGGAGGACCTCGCGGAGGAACTGGTCGGCGAGATCCACGACGAGGACGACCTGGTCCCGGACGCGGTCGAGCACCGGTCCGACGGGTCCTGGGCGGTGCCCGGCAGGCTCCGGATCGACGAGATCGAGGACGCGACCGGCATCGCGCTGCCGACCGACACCGGCTACGACACGGTCTCCGGCCTCGTGCTGAGCGAACTCGGCCGCACCGCCAGGATCGGCGACGAGGTCGAGGTCGTCGTCCCCGTGCCGTCGCTCGACGACGAGCCGCCGCGCCCGCGCCACGTGCTGGTCCGGGTCGCCGCGGTCGCCAGGAACGTGCCCAGCACGGTCCTGCTGCGAGACCGGCCCGAACCGCCCGCCGAAGACGACCAGGGGATGGACACCGTGCACGAGCGCGACGAGGTGCGGGGCCGATGAGCATCGGGTGGTCGCTGACGATTTCCCTGGCCCTGCTGGTGGGCAACGCCTTCTTCGTCGCCGCGGAGTTCGCCCTGATCTCCGCCAAGCGCCACCGGCTGGAGCAGGAGGCGGCGCAGGGCAGCCGAGCCGCCCGCGCGGCCGTCGCCGGGGTGCGGGAGCTGTCGCTCATGCTGGCGGGCGCGCAACTGGGCATCACCCTGTGCACCCTGGGGCTGGGCGCGCTGGCCGAGCCCGCGGTGGCGACGCTGCTCGACCCGCTGTTCCTGCTGACCGGGCTGCCCACGGCCGTCGCGCACGGGATCGCGTTCGTCCTCAGCCTCGTGCTGGTGGTGTTCCTGCACATGGTGGTCGGCGAGATGGCGCCGAAGTCGTGGGCGATCAGCCACCCCGAGCGCTCGGCGCTGCTGCTGGCGCTGCCCTTCCGCGGGTTCGCCCGCGGTGTGCGCTGGCTGCTGTCCGCGCTCAACGGCACGTCCAACGCGCTGCTGCGGCTGCTGAAGGTGCGACCGCAGGACCAGCTGGCCCAGGCGCACCGGCCGGACGACCTGCTGATGCTGCTGCGCCAGTCCGGCGAGCACGGCCTGATCCCCGAGGGCCAGCAACGACTCCTGACCCGGATGTTGCACCTGCAGAACACCACCGTGGCCGAGGTCATGATCCCGCGCGACCGGACCGTCACCGTGTCCGAGGAGACCACCGCCCGCGCGGTCGAGCGGCTCAGCCGCGACACCGGCCGGTCGCGGTTCCCGGTGCTGGACCGGGACGGCGGCTTCGTCGGCCTGCTGCACATCCGCGAGGTCGTGCGCGCGACCGCCACCGGGGGCGACCCGGCCGCGGGCACGATGATGACCACGCCGCTGACGTTGTCGGCCGACCTGCCCGTGGCCCGCGCGGTCACGGCGATGCGCGGGGCGCGGTCGCAGCTGGCCCTGGTCGCCGACGGCGAGCGGACCGTGGTGGGCATCGCCGCGCTGGAGGACCTCCTCGAACAGCTCATCGGGGAGTTCGACGACGAGACCGACCCCAAGGGCTGACCGGGTTCCGGTGTGGACGGCTCGTCCGTCCACACCGGAACCCGTGGCGTCACACCGCGCGGGGATCCCGCATCACCCGGGGGAGTGACTACCCGGCTCCCGGAGACCAGCACAATGCCCGTCATGACCGGCAGTGCGATGGACGTGGGCAGGTCGCTCGTCCACCGGGTTCCCCGACTCGGGCGCGACCACGACGTGGCGCGATCCCTGGCGCGCCAATCGGTTCTGGTCGCGGCGGTGTGCCTGGTCACCGACGCGGCCAGCTTCGTGACCAGGGGACCGGCCGACCCGGGGGCGTTCGACGCGCTGATCCTGGTCGGACTGGTCGTCGTGGACGCCGCCCTCGCGTCGTCGCCGAGGTACTCGGGGTGGGTCGCGCTCGCGCACGCCGCGCTGGTCCCCGTGCTGGCGGTCGTCCTACCGGGGCGCAGCGCGACCACGGCGGGCCTGCTGGTCTCCGCGTACCGGGCGGGCGCCTGGCTGCCCCGCGTCCCCGCGGCCCTCTCGCTGACCGCGCTCGCGCTCGGCGTGTTCTCCTCCCTGCTGGTCGGCGGGTCGGCGGAGCCGTTCGCCGTGATCACCCTGGTGACCGCCAACTCGGTGCTGCCGTGGCTGGTCGGCCGCTACACCACCGCGCGCAAGGCCCACGTCGACGAGCTGCGCCGCCAGCGGGAGGACGCGCTGAGGGACGCGCGGGCCGAGGTGGACCGGGCGGTGACCAGGGAGCGCGAAGCGATCGCCAACGACCTGCACGACGTGATCTCGCACCACGTCAGCGCCATCGGCGTGCACGCCGCCGCGGCGCGGCTGAACCTGGTCGACCAAGCCTCGGTGAACGCGGGGGAGGGCCCGGTGACCACGTCGCTCACGGCGGTGGAGGCGTCCAGCCGGGCGGCGATGGTGGACCTGCGGCGCCTGCTGGACCTGCTGCACGAGGGCGACGAGTCGTCCGGCCGTCCGGGTCTGGGCAAGTTGCAGGAGCTGTTCGACGGGGTCCGGTCCTCCGGCCTCCGCGTGGCCTTCGCCGTCTACAACGACCCGGACGGCCTGCCCGGCCCCGTCGACACCGCCCTGTACCGGGTGGCGCAGGAGATGATGACGAACGCCCTGAGGCACGGCGACGGAACGGCGGTGCGGGTGGAACTCGAATACGGCGGCGACCACGTGTCGATCACCGCCCGCAACCCGGTCGCCTCCGAGGCGGTGCTCGCCCAGCGCGGTTCGCTGATCGGGCACCGGGGTTCCGGTCGGGGGCTGGACGGGATCAGGACCCGCGCGGAGGCGTTCGGCGGCACCGCGACCTGCGGTCCGGTCGAGGACGGCCAGTACTGGGAGACGAGCGTGACGATGCCGACCGGAAGCCGCTCATGACCCTGCGCATCGTGATCGCCGACGACCACGCGATGTTCCGCTCCGGCCTGCGCGCGGTGCTGGACGCGCAGCCGGACATGAGCTGCGTCGCGGACGTCGGGGACGGCTACAGCGCCGTCGAGGCGACCCAGAACCTGCGTCCGGACCTGGTGATCCTCGACGTGCGCATGCCCAAGCTGGACGGGCTCGCGGCGGCCCGCGAACTCATGTCGTCGGGCACGCGGGACCTGAAGGTCGTCCTGCTCACCACGTTCGACGCCGACGACTACGTGCACAAGGCGCTGGCCTCCGGGGTGAGCGGGTTCGTGCTGAAGAGCCTGCCGCCCGAGGAACTGGTGACCGCGATCCGCGTGGCCGCGCGGGGCGACACCTACATCGACCCGTCGATCACCCGCCGCCTGGCCCCGAAGCTGGCCGACGCCCTCGTCCCGCAGTCCCGGCCGAGGAGCACGGCTCCCGGCATCGACAGGCTCACCGCGCGCGAGCACGAGGTGTTCCTGCTGATGGCCGCGGGCCTGTCCAACGCCGAGATCTGCGACCAGCTGTACGTGGGGAGCCAGACGGTCAAGACCCACGTTTCGCGCGTGCTGGCCAAACTCGGCCTTCGCGACCGCGTGCACGCCGTGCGCTTCGCCCACCACTACGGCCTGATCGAGCAGACCGACACCTCGGGGCTGTGACCGGTCGAGCGATTCCACAATTGCTCAATGCGCCGGTCCTACCGTCGTGGGCGGCTACCTCCTCATCGCGTTGGCAGCGGGGGTCCTCACCATCGGACTGGTGGACCGGTGGAGCCGCAACCCGTACCCCAGGCCCGTGCGGGCGGCGTGGTGGCGCTCGTTCTTCGGCGCACCGGCCGGCCTCCTCGTTGCCGCACGGGGGCGTTCGTCCCGGATCGTAAACAGGCAGTGCTATTGCAAGTAATTGGCAGTAGTGTTCGTCACGTCGAGAGCTGATCGGAGGCTGGACGTGGGTGAGCGGGTGCTGGACCAGGTGGTCGCGGAGCGGTGGGTCGAGCGGTGGGACCGCCAGCAGGAGCGGTACATCGCCGACCGCGAGGAGCGGTTCCGGGTGATCGGCGACGTCGTCGAGCACGTGTGCGCCGCGACGGGGACGCCGGTCGTGGTGGACCTCGGGTGTGGGCCGGGTTCGTTGTCGACGCGGCTGCGCGCCCGCTTGCCCGCCGCGCGGATCGTCGGGGTCGACCAGGACCCGTTCCTGCTCGGCCTGGCTCGCGCCGGCCGGGCGCCGATCGAGTACGTGCGGGCGGAACTCGGTTCGCCGGGGTGGGTCGACGTCCTCGGCGTCGGGACCGGGTGGGACGCGGCGGTGTCGACCACCGCGCTGCACTGGCTCTCGCCCGAACGCCTGGCCGACGTCTACCGCGACCTCGCCGCGGCGATCCGGCCCGGTGGTGTGCTGGTCAACGGCGACCACCTGCACGACGAGCAGCCCGCGGTGCGGGAACTGGCCGAGGTCGTCCGCCATCGGCGGGCCGAGCGCGCGGGGGTCGTCGAGAACGAGGAGTGGTCGGCGTGGTGGGACGCCGTCCGCGCCGATCCGGACCTGGGCCGGGTGTTCACCGACCGGGAACTCCGGCCGGAGAGCGGTGGTCACGGCAACGGTCTGAGCGTGGGCAGCCACGTGGACGCCCTGCGCCGGGCGGGGTTCGGCGAGGTGGGCGTGGTCTGGCAGTCCGGTGACGACCACGTGGTGGTCGCCGT
>DATMCA010001179.1:0-7335 GCA_035559015.1 Umezawaea sp.
GCCGGTCGCGTGCCGGACCCAGGCGCCCTCGTCCTGGCGGGCGGAGATGGTGAACGAGCGGCGGCCCGCCGAGTCGGCCTCGGCGACGGCGACCTGGAGCTGCACGGCCCCGTGCTCGGGCAGGACCAGCGGCGCCTGCACGGTCAGCTCGTCCAGCAGCGCGCAGTCGACGTGGTCGGCCGCGCGGATCGCGAGGTCCACGAACGCCGTGCCGGGCACGAACACCAGGCCGGACACGACGTGGTCGGCGAGCCACGGGTGGGTGCCGACGGACACGCGGCCGGTGAACACCACACCGCCGTCGTCGGACAGGTCGACGACCGCGCCGAGCAGCGGGTGGTCCGCTTCCCCCAGACCGGCGGCGGTGACGTCCACGACGGACGAGGCGCCGGCGATCATCCAGTAGCGGCGGTGCTGGAACGCGTAGGTGGGCAGCTCGACCGGGCGCGCGCCGGACCCGGCGAACACCGAGGCCCAGTCGACGGACAGGCCGCGGACGTGCGCCTCGGCCAGCGAGGTGAGGAAGCGGCGTGGGCCGCCCTGGTCGCGGCGCAGCGAACCGAGGGCGAGTCCGGTGGCGTCGGCGTTGTCGAGCATGTCCTGCACCGGCATGGTGAGCACCGGGTGCGGGCTGACCTCCACGAACGCGCGGAAGCCCAGGCCGATCATGGTCTCGACCGTCGGGCCGAACACGACCGTGCCGCGGGCGTTGCCGTACCAGTACTCGGCGTTCAGCTCGCTGCCGTCGACCGGCTCGCCGGTGACGGAGGAGAACATCGGGATCGTGGCGGTGCGCGGGGTGATCGGCGCGAGCGCGGCCAGGACCTCGTCGCGGATGATCTCGACGACCGGCGAGTGCGAGGCGTAGTCGACGCGGATGCGCCGGGCGCGCACGCCCTCGGCCTCCAGTTCGCCGACCAGGCGGTCGAGCACCTCGGGCTCACCGGACAGCGTGACGGCGCGCGGGCCGTTGATCGTCGCGATCGTCACCCCCGGCTCGTCGGCGATCCGCTCGCGCAGGGCGTCGAGCGGGAGGCCGACCGAGGCCATGCCGCTCTTGCCCGCCAGGGCGATGAGCGCCTTGCCGCGCAGGGCGACGACGAGCGCGGCGTCCTCCAGCGACAGGGCCCCGGCGACGCACGCGGCGGCGATCTCGCCCTGCGAGTGGCCGATGACGGCGTCGGGCTTGATCCCGTAGGACTGCCAGAGCGCCGCGAGGGACACCATGACCGAGAACAGCGCGGGCTGGACGACGTCGACGCGGTCCAGGCTCGGCGCGCCCTCCTCGGCGCGCAGCACGGCGGTCAGCGACCAGTCGACGTGCGCGGACAGGGCCTGCTCGCACTCGGCGACGCGGGCGGCGAACACCGGCGAGGAGTCCAGCAGCTCGCCGGCCATGCCGACCCACTGCGAACCCTGGCCGGGGAAGACGAAGGCGGTCTTGCCGCGCACGTCCGTGACGCCGCGGACCAGGTCGGTGACCGGCTCGTCCTCGGCGAACGCGCGCAGGCCCGCGACCAGTTCGGCGCGGTCGTCGCCGACCAGGACGGCGGAGTGGTCGAAGCGGGAGCGCTTGGTGGCCAGCGAGTACGCGACGTCGGTCAGGTCGACGTCACCCTCGATGAGCGCGACCAGCCGGGCGGCCTGGGCGCGGAGGGCGTCGGAAGTCTTGGCGGACAGCAGCAGCGGCACGACCGGCAGCGGCGCGCGCTCGGTCTCGTCAACGCCGTCGGGTGCCTGCTCCAGGATGGTGTGGGCGTTGGTGCCGCTGATGCCGAACGACGACACGGCGGCACGGCGGGGGCGGCCGGTCTCGGGCCACGGCGTGGTCTCGGTGACCAGCTCGACGGCCCCGGAGGCCCAGTCGACGTGCGGGGTGGGGTTCTCGGCGTGCAGGGTCTTCGGGACGACGCCGTTGCGGATCGCCATGACCATCTTGATGACACCGGCGACACCTGCGGCGGCCTGGGCGTGGCCGATGTTGGACTTGAACGAGCCCAGCAGCAACGGGGTCTCGCGGTCCTGGCCGTACGCGGCGAGCAGCGCCTGCGCCTCGATCGGGTCGCCGAGCTTGGTGCCGGTGCCGTGCGCCTCGACGGCGTCCACATCGGACGGTTCGAGCCTGCCGCTGGCCAGCGCCTGCGCGATGACGCGTTCCTGGGCCAGACCGTTGGGGGCGCTCAGGCCGTTGGACGCGCCGTCCTGGTTGATGGCCGAGCCGCGCACGATCGCGAGGACCTGGTGCCCGTTGCGGCGCGCGTCGGAGAGCTTCTCGACGGCCAGCATGCCGACGCCCTCGGCCCAGCCGGTGCCGTCCGCGTCTGCGGAGAACGCCTTGCAGCGGCCGTCGGTGGACAGGCCGCGCTGGCGGGAGAACTCGACGAACATGCCGGGCGTCGCCATGACCGCGACGCCGCCCGCGAGCGCGAGCGTGCACTCGCCGGAGCGCAGCGCCTGGATCGCCCAGTGCAGCGCCACCAACGAGGAGGAGCACGCCGTGTCGATCGTGACGGCCGGACCTTCGAGGCCCAGGGTGTAGGAGATGCGTCCGGAGGCGACGCTGGTCGCGTTGCCGGTGAGCAGGTAGCCCTCGACGCCGTCCTCGGCGTCGGCGGTCTCGGCGGCGTTGCCGTACTGGTACTGGGCCGCGCCGACGAACACGCCGGTCCGGCTGCCGCGCAACGTGTGCGGGTCGATGCCCGCGTGCTCCAGCGTCTCCCAGGACGCCTCCAGCAGCACCCGCTGCTGGGGGTCCATGGCCAGGGCCTCGCGGGGGCTGATGCCGAAGAAGTTGGCGTCGAACTCGGCCGCGTCGTGCAGGAAGCCGCCGTCGGCCACGTACGCGCTGCCCGCGGCCTCGGGGTCGTCGTCCAGGTTCAGCTCCCAGCCGCGGTCGCCGGGCATGCCGCCGATGGCGTCACCGCCGGACTCCACGAACCGCCACAGCTCGTCGGGGGACGACACACCGCCGGGAAAACGACAGCCCATGCCGACGATCGCGATGGGCTCCTGGCCCTCGCGGTCGAGCTCGCGCAGCTTCCGCTTCGCGTCGTCGAGCTCGCTCGTCACCTTTCGCAGGTAGGCGAGGACCTTGTCTTCGTTGGCCATTCGAGTCGTCTCCTCTACAGCGGTGCAGGCGAGTTGAGGGTGATCACGAGGAGCTGAGGTTGTTGTCGATGAAGTCGAAGAGCTCGTCGTAGCCCGCCTCGTCCAAAGTGGCCTTCCCGGCACTCTCCTCGGAGGAGCCGCCGTTCCACTTGGCCAGCACGCGCTGCAACCGGCTGGTGATCTTGGTGCGCATCGGGTCGTCCGCGCCGACCTCGCCGAACGCGAGTTCCAGGCGGTCCAGTTCGTCCAGCAGGGTCGCGGCCGGGCTGTCGTTGCCCGCCAGCTCCACCCGCAGGTGGGCGGCCAGCTCGATCGCGTTGGGGTAGTTGAAGACCAGCGTCGCGGGCAGCTTCACGCCGGTCGCGGCGCTGAGCGTGTTGCGCAGCTCCACCGCCGACAGCGAGTCGAAGCCGAGTTCCTTGAACGCCAGCGTGGGCTTGATGTCCAGCGCCGACTCGTAGCCGAGGACGACCGCGACCTGCCCGACGACCAGGTCCAGCAGCAGTTCGTCCTGCTCCGCCTTGGTCTTGCCCGCGAGCCGCTGCGACCAGGAGGCCGGCTCGGCCTTCCCCGCGACGGCCGCCGCGCGCCGGGCCGGGGCGCGGACCAGGCCGCGCAGCAACGGGTGCACCTCGCCGGAGTCCCGCAGCGTGGCCAGGTCCAGCTTGACGGGCGCCACCAGGGCGTCGTCGGTGACACGGGCCAGGTCGAACAGCGCCAGGCCGTCGTCGGCGGACATCGCGGGCATCCCCGACCGGGCCATGCGGGCGAAGTCGGCGTCGGTGAGGGTCGACCCCATGCCCGCGGTCTGGTCCCACGGGCCCCAGGCCAGCGAGATGGCCGGGAGGCCGCGGTGGCGGCGGTGCACCGCGAGGGCGTCGAGGAACGTGTTGGCGGCGGCGTAGTTCGCCTGCCCCGCACCACCGAACAGGCCGGAGGACGAGGAGAAGACGACGAACATCGCCAGGTCGAGATCGGCGGTCAGCTCGTGCAGGTGCGCGGCGGCGTCCGCCTTCGGACCGAGCACGGTGGACAGCCGGTCCGGCGTCAGCGAGTCGAGGACGCCGTCGGCGAGCACGCCCGCCGCGTGCACCACACCGGTCAGCGGGTGCTCGATCCCCTTGAGCAGGGCCGAGACGGCCGCGTGGTCGGAGACGTCGCAGGCCGCCAGGTCCACGGTCGCGCCGAGGCCGATCAGCTCGTCGGCCAGCTCGCGGGCGCCGGGGGCGTCCGCGCCGCGACGGGAGGTCAGGACCAGGTGCTTCACGCCGTGCTCGGCGACGAGGTGCCGGGCCACGAGCGCGCCCAGTCCCCCGGTGCCGCCGGTGATCAGCACCGAACCGTCGGCGTCGAGCGGGGTCGGGATGGTCAGCACGACCTTGCCGGTGTGCTTGGCCTGGCCCAGGTAGCGGAACGCCTCCGGTGCGCGGTGGATGTCCCACGTCGTCACGGGCAGCGGGGTCAGGGAACCGTCGGCGAACCAGCCGTGCAGGCGGGTCAGCAGCTCGCCGATGCGGTCCGGCCCGGCCTCGATCAGGTCGAACGCGGTGTAGGCCACGTCGAGGTGCTGCTTGGCGACCGCGGCGGGGTCCCGCACGTCGGTCTTGCCCATCTCCAGGAACCGGCCGCCGTGGCCCTGCGCCAGCAGGCGCAGGGAGGCGTCGACGAACTCGCCGGACAGCGCGTTGAGGACCACGTCCACGCCCTGGCCGTCGGTGGCGATGGTGAACTGGTGCTCGAAGTCGATGGTGCGGGACGACGCGATGTGGTCGTCGGCGATCCCGGCGGCCCGCAGCGCGTCCCACTTGCCGGTGCTCGCCGTGCCGTAGACCTCGGCGCCCAGGTGGCGGGCGATCTGCGTGGCGGCCATGCCGACACCGCCCGCGGCGGCGTGGACCAGGATCGACTCACCGGACTTGAGACCGCCCAGGTCCTCCAGGGCGTAGAGCGCGGTGAGGAACACCAGCGGCACGCCCGCGGCCTGGGTGAACGACCAGCCGTCCGGGATCGGGCAGACCTTGCGGCGGTCGGCGATCACGACCGGGCCGAACGCGGCGTCGACCATGCCCATGACCCGGTCGCCGACCGCGAGGTCGTCCACGCCGGGCCCGACCTCCAGCACGACGCCCGCGCCTTCCAGGCCCATGATCCCGGCATCGCCGGGGTACATGCCGAGCACGTTCATCACGTCGCGGAAGTTGACGCCCGCGGCGCGCATCGCGATCCGGACCTCGCCGGGCTCCAGCGCCGACTCAGCGTGCGGCCACGGGATGGTGGTGAGGTTGTCGACCGTGCCGGAGGCGGTGAAGTCCAGCCGCCAGGCGGAGTCCGTGGCCGACGGGGCGATCGAGCCGGAGTTCGCGCGGACCAGGCGCGGGGCGTACAGCGTGCCCGCGCGGACCGCGACCTCCAGCTCTTGCGCGCCCAGCACGGCGGGCAGGACCTCGTCGATGGCGGCCACGTCGTCCAGGTCCAGCAGGACGATCGCGCCGGGGTGCTCGGACTGCGCCGACCGCACCAGGCCGGAAGCGCTCGACTGGGCGGGGACGGTGATGTCCTCGCCGGGCAGCGCGGCGACGGCGTGGCTGGTCACGACGACCAGCACCGACTCCTCGGAGCGGTCCTCCACGAAGGACTTGAGGCCCGCCAGGAGTTCGGCGGTCACGGTGTGCACGTTGGTGGAGTCGGCGACGTGCAGGATCGTCACGTCCTCGACCGACTCGGGTTCGGCCGTGACCGGCGTCCAGTCGACCCGGTAGAGCGAGTCGACACCGCCGCCACGGGTGAACTGCTCGCCGCTGATCGGCCGCAGCACCAGCGAGTCGACGCGGGCGACCGGCGAGCCGGTGCCGTCGGCGACGTCCACGGAGATGCCATCGCCTTGCGGCGACGGGGAAACACGGGCGCGCAGTGTCTCGGCGCCGGAGGCGAACAGGCTCACCCCGGTCCAGGAGAACGGCAGCGACGCCGGACCGCTCTGCTCCGGGGCGTCGCCGTCGGCGATCCCCAGGGTGTGCAGGACGGAGTCGAGCAGCGCCGGGTGGACGCCGAACGCGCCCGCCCGGCGCTGTTCCGCCTCGGGCAGCGTGACTTCGGCGTACACGTCTTCGCCGCTGCGCCAGGCGTTCGCCAGCCCGCGGAAGACCGGGCCGTAGCGCAAACCGCCCGCAGCGAGGTCCTCGTAGAGGCCGGTCAGGTCGAGGGGGACGGCTCCGGCGGGCGGCCACTGCGCCAGCTCGAACGCGGGAGCCGCGGTCTCGTCGGTGAGGACGCCGGTCGCGTGCACGACCCAGTCGGCGCCGTCGTCGTCGGAACGGGAGTAGACGGTGATCATCCGGCGGCCGGGCTCGGCGTCCAGCTCGACGTGCAGGCTGATGCCGCCCTGCGCCGGGACGACGAGCGGGGCCTGGAGCAGCAGCTCCTCCAGGTGGCCGCAGCCGACCTGGTCGCCCGCGCGGATCGCCAGCTCCACCAGCGCGGTGCCGGGCACGACCACGTTGTCCGCGACGACGTGGTCGGCGAGCCAGGCGTGCGTGGCGACGGAGAGGCGGGCGGTGAACAGCACACCGCCGTCGGGCATCGGCAGGACCGCGGCCAGCAGGGGGTGGCCAGCGGCGGACAGGCCCGCGGAGGTCACGTCGCCGACGAAACCGTTGTCCTCCAACCACAGGCGCTGGCGGTCGAACGCGTAGGTCGGCAGGTCGACGCGCTGGGCGCCGGTGCCGTCGAAGTAGGCTGCCCAGTCGATCCGGACGCCGCGGACGTGCAGACCGGCGAGGGCGGTGGTGATCGCCGGGACGTCGGGGCGGTCCTTGCGCAGCGCCGGGACGAGCACGGCCTTCTCGACGCTCTCGGCGCCCATCGCGGTGAGCACGGCGTCGGGGCCGAGTTCCAGGAACGTCGACACGCCCTGGGTTTCGAGGGTCTTGACGGCGTCGGCGAACCGGACCGCGTTGCGCACGTGGGAGACCCAGTAGTCGGCCGAGCACAGCTCGACCGCGGTGGCGAGCTCGCCGGTGGCCGTGGAGACGATCGGGATGGTGGGCGACTGGTAGGTCAGCCGCGCCGCCACCGCGCGGAAGTCGTCGAGCATGGCGTCCATGTGCGCCGAGTGGAACGCGTGGGAAACGCTGAGCCGCTTGGACTTCCTGTCGCCGAACGCGTCGACCACCGCGAGCACGGCGTCCTCGTCGCCCGCCAGGACGATCGAGTCGGGGCCGTTGATCG
>DATMCA010001180.1:0-4417 GCA_035559015.1 Umezawaea sp.
CCCGCCGGACGCGTCCGGCGAACCGCATCACGCTCTGCCCCGCCTGCAACCCTGCCTCATGGACATCGCCGTGTCACGGGAACGCGTTGCCCCAAAGGCACGACTTTGTCTAACGAACCGGCGGTGAAACGGGTGTGCGGTCGGTTTTTCACGGTTGACGGTGATGCGGGTCACCAAACGTCCGGTGTGGTCCGAACGGACGAGCCCGGTCAGGCGACGGGTGCCGCGCAGTCGCCGCCGGGCCACGAGTCGGCCAACCGGTCCAGGGCCTCGTCGCCGAACGGGTTCACGCCGCGCCCGACGGAGAGCGAGTGGGCGACGTGGACGTGCAGGCACTTGACCCGGTCCGGCATGCCGCCCGCCGTGACCTTCGTGCCGAGGGACTCGATCGCGTCGCGCTCGGCGAGGTACGCCTCGTGGGCCCGCAGGTACGCGGCCGCCAGCTCCTCGTCCTCGGCGAGCCGCTCGGTCATCTCGCGCATCAGGCCGGAGCCTTCGAGCGTGCTGACCAACGAGTTCAGCCGCGAGCACGTCAGGTAGTACAGCGTCGGGAACGGCGTGCCGTCCTCCAGCCGGGGGTTGGTCTGCACGACCGACGCGTGCCCGCTGGGGCAGCGGGCCGAGATCCTCCGCATCCCGCGCGGCGCCCGGCCGAGCTGGGAGGCGACGAAGTCGCGATCCTCCTGCGAAACGGTCATTTCTTCGCCACCGACTGCCACAACTGCTGGTACCAAGACGTGTTCGCGGCCGGCGCCTTGGCCGGCCTCTCCTCTTCGGGTGTGCGCTCCGCGTCGCCGGGGAGCTGGACGATGTAGGGCGTCTCGCCGGGCCGCACGTAGTGCAGCCGCTTGCGCGCCTCGGCCTCGACCTGCGCCGGGTCGTTGAGCTCGGCCTTCCGCTGCTCCAGCTTCGCCACCTCGGCGGCGAGCTGGCCCTGCTGCGCGGTCACCTGGCGCAGCTCGTCGCGCTGCGCCAGGTACGTCCGCAGCGGCACGGCGATGCTCAGCGCGAGCGCGCAGAGCACCATCGCGAGCAGCGCGGCGCGGCGGGTGCCGGACATGCCGAACGCGCCACCGGTGCCTGCTCCCGCACGGGTGCGGGCTCGGCTCGGTGACGCGGGACGGCGGGCGCGGTCAGGCCGGGCCGCCGCCGGAGCTGGGCTCCGTCGGCGGCGCCGGTCCCGATCGGCTTCGGGCACGGGGCTCAGGCTTCCGGCGTGTACCGCGGGAAGGCCAGGTCGCCCGCGTACCGGGCGGCGTCGCCCAGGCTCTCCTCGATGCGGAGGAGCTGGTTGTACTTGGCCGTGCGCTCGCCGCGGGCGGGGGCACCGGTCTTGATCTGGCCGACACCGGTCGCGACCGCGAGGTCGGCGATGGTGGTGTCCTCGGTCTCGCCCGAGCGGTGGCTCATCATCGACTTGTAGCCGTAGGACTTGGCCAGCTCGACCGCGTCCAGCGTCTCCGACAGGGTGCCGATCTGGTTGACCTTCACCAGCAGCGCGTTGGCCGCGCGGCGGGAGATGCCCTCTTCGAGGCGCTCCGGGTTGGTGACGAACAGGTCGTCGCCGACGATCTGGACGCGCTCGCCCAGCTCGGCGGTCATCTGCACCCAGCCGTCCCAGTCGTCCTCGGACAGCGGGTCCTCGATGGAGACCATCGGGTAGGAGTTGACCAGCTCGGTGTAGTAGCCGGTCATCTGCTCGGCGCTGCGCTTGGACTTCTCGAACGTGTACGCGCCGTCGGAGTAGAACTCCGTCGCCGCCACGTCCAGCGCGAGCGCGATGTCGCGGCCCGGCGTGAAACCCGCCTTCTCGATCGCGACCAGGATCAGGTCGAGCGCGTCGCGGTTGCTGGAGAGGTTCGGCGCGAAGCCGCCCTCGTCGCCGAGACCCGTCGCCAGGCCCTTGCTCTTCAGCACGGACTTCAGCGAGTGGTAGACCTCGACGCCCCAGCGCAGGGCCTCGCGGTAGGACTCAGCGCCGATCGGCGCGACCATGAACTCCTGGATGTCGACGTCCGTGTCGGCGTGCGAGCCGCCGTTCAGGATGTTCAGCATCGGCACCGGCAGGACGTGCGCGTTCGGGCCGCCGATGTAGCGGAACAGCTCCAGCCCGCTGGACGTCGCCGCCGCCTTGGCCACGGCGAGCGAGACGCCGAGGATCGCGTTCGCGCCGAGCCGGGACTTGTCCGGCGTGCCGTCCAGGTCGACGAGCTTCTGGTCGACCACCCGCTGCTCGACGGCCTCGATGCCGACCAGCTCGGGACCGATCTCGTCCAGGACAGCCGTGACCGCGCGCAGGACACCCTTGCCGTTGTACCGCTTGGAGTCGCCGTCGCGCAGCTCGACCGCCTCGTGCTCACCGGTCGACGCGCCGGAGGGAACCGCGGCGCGCTCCAACGTCCCGTCGTCCAGCGCCACCTCCACCTCGACGGTGGGGTTGCCTCGGGAGTCCAGGATCTCCCGTGCGCCGACCTGCTCGATGACCGCCACTTGCGCTCCCCTATTCAGCTCATGTCGTCTCGGTGCCGAGCCTACTTGTGCGGTTCCGGGCCTTGTCGCAGGCACGCGTAATGCCCGTCCGGGTGGCGGGCCCTGTGCACGTCGCCGCCCGACCGGCAGGATCGGCCGGGTGACGGTTCACGTGCGGACAGGTGGGACCGACGGCCCGGCGCTCGTGCTGCTGCACGGGCTGGGCGCGACCGGCGACGTGTGGCTCGCCGCGGCGCGGGCGTGGCCGGGCACCTGGATCATCCCCGACCTGCCTGGTCACGGCCGGTCCTCGCCGCTGCCGGAGTACACGTTCGAGTCGCTGGCCGACGCGCTCGCCCCGGTCGTGCCGACCGACCGGCCCGTCGCGGTGCTCGGGCACTCGCTGGGCGGGGTCGTCGCGCTGGCCCTGGGCTCGGACCGGCACGGGCCACCGGTCGGCGCCGTGTGCGGCCTGGGCGTCAAGGTCCGCTGGACCGAGCAGGAGCTGGCCAAGGCCGCGGAGCTGGCGGCGCGACCGTCGAAGGTGTTCACGACCCGCGAGGAGGCCGCCGAGCGGGCGCTGAAGGTCGCGGGCCTGTGGCAACTCGTGCCCGTCGACTCGGACCTGGCGTCCGTGGTGCAGACCTCGGAGGGGTGGACGCTCACGCTGGACCCGGCGGCCTATGGCGTGGGCGCCCCGGACATGGCCGCGCTGATCGCCGCGAGCCGGGCGGAAGTCGTGCTGGCGGCGGGCGACCGAGACCCGATGTGCCCACCGGAACACCTGCTCGCCACACACCCGTCCGGCGTGGTCCTGCCGGGTCTCGGGCACAACGCGCACGTCGAACGCCCCGACGCCCTGGTCCCCCTGCTCACCCGGCTGCACGCCGCACTGGTCGGGTGAAAGTCCACGCGACACGGAGTTCTGTCATCCGGACGGCTGTCGAGGAAGAGGCGATCGGTGGGTAGCGTTGATCGAACCATGACCGACAGCACCTTCGAGGCGTTCCGCCGAGCCGAGGCCCTGCTGTCCGAACGCCGTCCCCTTGAGGCGTTGCGGGAGCTGCGCACCGTGCTCGACGCCGCGCCGGACGTCCCCAGCGTGCAACTGCTCGCCGGGCGGGCCTACCTGGGCTCCGCCCAACTGCACCGCGCCGAGGAGGCGTTCCGGAAGGTGCTGGAGATCGATCCGAGTGATCATTATGCGCGGTTCGCGTTGGGGAAGACTTTGCAGAGGCAGAGTCGGTTTGCGGAGGCGTTGGCGCAGTTGAGGATGGCCGCTGTGATGAATCCGTCGCCTGAGTATCAGGAGGCGTTGGGGGAGGTTGCGGCGAGGATGGCCGTGGATCGGGATCGGCGGCGGGAGAACTAGGGCCGGGGTGGGGTGCCGGGTGGGTTGGTGCGGGCCTGGATGGTCGCTGGCCTGGACGATTGCGGGCCTGGGTGGGGGCCTGGGCGTTCGCCGACCCAGGTGGTCGCGGGTCTGAGTGGTCGCTGACCCAGGTGGTCGCGGGTCCGGCTGGGTGCGGGTCCGGGTGATCGCTGGTCCGGGTGGTTGGCCGATGGCCTGGTTGGTGGGCCGGGATTGTCGGACCTCTGTCGTAGCGTGTGTATCGGGGGGTCTTCACGGGTGGGGGACCCCGGTTTTGGTGTGGATGTTGCGCGGTCTTGGGTGGTTCGGGCGCACCCCGATGCGCGAATTGTCTCGATGGCACTTTCGGCTTGTCAAGGCGGGAAAGATGCCTTGACAAGCCGAAAGTGCCATGACGTGCGCAAAACATCGGGGTGCGGCCGGGGGAAGGGTTGGAAGGGACTGGCGGGCCCGGGTTGGTCACGGGGTTGGGTTGAGGCCGGGGGCCGTCGTCTGCCGGTGGGGCGGGGGCGAGTTTGGGCCGGGGGCCGCCATCTGCCGGTAAGGCCGGGGGTGCGTTGAAGCTGAGGGCCGTCG
>DATMCA010001181.1:0-8300 GCA_035559015.1 Umezawaea sp.
CCCCTGGCGCCGTAGGCGACCGTCCTGGCGGAACCCGGCGCGCAGACGCCGTTCTCCGCCGCGCAGGCGGTCCAGCCCGGCGGACCGCCCGCCGGAGCCCGGTGGCACGCCTTGACGACGCCGTAGGCCGGATCGCCGCCGAACGCGGCGTTGGTGCACGCCGCATTCCCGGCGCTCACCAGTTTGTAGGCGAACGAGCCGCCCGCGCCGTAGGCGACGACCGTCGGTCCGTCGACCGAGCACGTCCCGCCCTCCGCGGCGCAGGAGGTCGTCCCGGCCGGACCACCGGCCGGGGCCACGTGGCACGACTTGAGCGTCCCGACCAGCGGGTCGCCGCCGAACGCCGCGATCCGGCAGTCCACGCCGTCGGTCGCGACGAGGGAGCGGTAGGACGTGCCCGCGCCGTAGACCACGACCCGCGTGCCGGTGAACGAGCACCGCTCCCCTTCGCCCGCGCACCGGCTGAACCCGGCGGGCACGCCGATCGGCGCGAGGACCGGGGTCGCGCTGACGTCCGTGGTGAACTTGAGGTCCCGCCCCGGTTCCGCGGTGAACGTCGTGCCGCCGTCGGTGCTGTAGGACTCGACACCCGACGGGTAGGGGTTGGCGTCGTCGTACTCCCAGCCGTAGCAACCGGTCGTGGTCGCGGAGCGCAGCCGCAGCAGGTACGGGTGGCCGGCGACGACGGCGACACCGGGCTTGGCGATGAGGACGTTCGGCGCCCAGGGCACGCCGCCGACGGGGAACTCGGTGCGGCTCAACGGGGTTCCGCTCACGGCGTCGACGACCTCCAGCACGGCGGGCGCGTTCGGCGTGCCCTGCTGGAACGTGGTGACGGAGGCGGCGCTGAGCGTGCCGGTGCGCGAGGGCGTGAAACCCTGCTGCCGCAACACGTTCCCGGCGACGTCGCAGTAGTGGCGGAAGCCGTCGAAGCCGCTGCGCTGGTCCAGGTCGGGTGAACCCCGGTAGGCGCCGGGGCTTCCGGGCAGCGACAGGGTGAACCGGGGCACGCACTCGATGGTCCGCAGCGTCCCGCCGGCGTCGAACGACATCGGTCCGAGGAAGAAGTTCGCGAGGGACTCGTTGGGGGCGCGGTCGTTCCACCGGTCGGACAGGAAGTAGTAGCCGGTCGTGCCGTCGGCGGCGACGAGCGGGAACGCGGCCAGCGGCTGCCCGCCGCAGTTGTCGGCGTTGACGATCCTGGCCCGCCACCGCGGTTCCGGCCGTCCGCTCTGGTGCACGCCGTTCGGGTCGTACCAGGCGCCCGACCACGGGCCCAGCATCGAGGTCGCGGTCATCTCGCCGGTGGCGCCGGAGCAGTACGCGCAGGACGGGTCGGACATCAGCGCGTGGTAGACGCCGCCGCGCTTGACGACGGTGAACGCCTCCACGTCCCCCAGGCCCAGCCGGACGTGCTGGCCGGTGGTCGTGAGGTAGTCGGGCGTGAGCCGTTCCACCACCATGTCGGCGGTCAGTCCCGCGTCGACCCACGTGGTGTTGTGGATGAGGTAACCGGTGCCGTCGTCGTCGACGAACAGCGACTCGTCCACCGCGCCGCCGACCGCGAGCACCGGATCCGGCGCGGGGGTGAAGATCCCGGCGGGTGTGGGGCTGGTGGCGACCAGGTACCGGCCGCCCGCGTCGGCCCACATCACGTAGCGGCCGGTGGCGGCGTTGTGGACCACGTGCGGGCGGAAGCAGTACCCGCAGGAGCCCGGCGCGGTGACGTAGCCGCGGTCCGTCCAGTGCACCAGGTCCGGCGAGCTGTAGACCTTGAACCCGCAGAAGTCGCTGTTCTCCCGGTAGCGGTACCCGCAGGCGTAGCTGGTGCCGTACAGGTAGAACACGTCGCCGACCTGGAGCAGGGACCCGTCGTGCGCGTCGAGGGAGTTGCCGTCGACGTCGAACCGGCTGATCTGGCCACCGGTCGCGTCGGAGTTGACGACGGTCGCGGTCGTGGCGGCCCCAGCGCTGGGGACGACCAGCGCGGCCAGGAGCAGCACGAGAACCGGGAGCAGGCGTTTCACCGACGGCCTCCTTGCCTCAGCATGAAACGTTTCAGGAACGTAGGTCGGAACGTCCGCCACCGTCAAGACGGCCATTCGGACCACCAACCAGCAATTCTTGACCACATTTGGACAGCAACAGCCCCGCACTCTTGCCTACTGGCGCTGACGGTTGTAAATACGTCGTCACGTTCTTGAAACGTTTCATAGCCTGGGGAGACCGCCATGGACCGGTTCCGAAGCACAGGTTCCCGCTGGATCGCGCTGGCCGCCGTGGCGCTCGTCGCGGCCTCGGTCCCGGCCCCGGCGGCTGCCGACCAGCGCGGTGACGCGCTGGCGCCGACCTCCTTGCGGGCCAACGGCCAGGCGGCCGACGTGCTCGTCGGGAGCCCGCCGCTGACGCTGGACTGGTCGGTCAACGACAAGGGCCGCGGTGAGAAGCAGACCGCGTACGAGATCACCGTCGACGGCCCGCGCGGCCACTGGAGCTCGGGCCGGGTGTCGTCGTCGAAGTCCGTCGACGTCGCCTACAGCGGGCCCCCGCTCGTGAGCGACCGCACCTACACCTGGTCCGTGCGCACCTGGAACAGCCGCGGGTCGCGGTCGCCGTGGTCGACGCCCGCGCGGTTCGACACCGGCCTGCTCGCGCCGTCGGACTGGTCGGCGTGGTGGACGCAGGTGGAGGACGGTTCCCTGGTGCGGGGCGACTTCGACGTGACCAAGCCGGTCGCTCGGGCCAGGTTGTACTTCGGCGCGCAGGGCGTCGTGGAACCCCACGTCAACGGAGCCCGCGTCGAGCCGGAGCAGGTGCTCGACTCGTCCGTCACGGACTACGCCGCCCGCGTGCTGTACCGCGAGCTGGACGTCACCGGCCTGCTGAGGTCCGGCCGCAACACGCTCGCCTTCATGGCGGACCGCGGCCAGTTCTCCGGCAGGCCGGTGTTCGTCGCCCAGCTCACGACGACCTACACCGACGGCTCGACGGCGACCTTCGGCACCAACCCGGACTGGAGGACCCACGCGGGACCGGTGGTGGGCACCGACTTCTACTACGGCGAGACCTACGACGCCCGCCAGGAGATCGCGGGCTGGGACGCGGTGGGCCTCGACACGAGCACCTGGTCCCCGGTCCGCACCGTGGCCCCGGCGTCCCACCGGCAGAGCCTCGCGCAGGGCAAGCCCGTCACCGCGCTCGACACGATCACCTGCTGCGGCTGGTCCCCCGCCGCCACGACCGACGGCGTCGACGGCTCCAGCGACGCGTCCGAGGGCTACCACTCGGCCCTCGACCCGAACCCGGACACGACGAAGTGGGTGCAGGTCGACCTCGGTTCGGCACAACGGATCCGGTCCGTGTCGCTGTTCCCCGCCCGCCCCACCAACGACACGGCGGGCGACATCGTCGGCGCCGGGTTCCCGGTGCGCTACCGGGTCGAGGTGAGCGACGACCCGTCCTTCGCCGGCTCCACCGCGGTGGCCGACCGGACCGGTGCCGATCAACCCAACCCCGGCACCGGTCACGTCGACCTGCCCGCCGACGTCACCGGCCGGTACGTCCGGGTCACCGCCACGAAGCTGTCCTGCACCGGCGCCGGCTGCTCGCTGCGCTTCGCCGAGATCGGCGTCCACGGCGACCGGCCCGCGACCGTCCACAGCGGACTCACCAGGCTGGAGGCGGACTCCACCCCGCCGGTCCGCGTCGTCGGGACGACCGCTCCGGTGCGGGAGACCCGGCCCGCGCCCGGAGTCCGGGTGTTCGACTTCGGGCAGAACCGCACCGGCCAGGTCACGCTGACCGCCACGCAGCCCGCGGGCACGACGGCGGTGGTGAAGAAGGGCGAGATCCTCGACCCGGACGGCCGCGTCACGACCGCGAACATCAGCTTCGGACCGGGTGAACCGCCCCGGCAGACCGACCGCTACACGTTCGCGGGATCGGGTGCCGAGACCTACACCCCGCACTTCGACTACGCCGGTTTCCGCTACGCCGAGCTGACCGGACTGCCGGACGACGCCGCGGTGACCGTGGCCGCGCAGGAGATCCACAACGACGTGCCGAGCGCGGGGACGTTCAGCACCTCCGACCCGCTGCTGAACCGGATCCAGGGCGCGGTCCGGCAGACCCAGCTCAACAACCTCGTGTCGATGCCGTTGGACTGCCCCACCAGGGAGAAGCACGGCTGGCTAGGCGACGCCGGTGACACCGACCAGGAGGCGATGAGCAACTTCGACATGCGCTCGTTCTACGACAAGTGGCTCGGAGACGTCGCCACGAGCGCCTACGCCGACGGCAGCATCCCTTCGGTGGCACCGATCAACGGCGACAACGGGTGGCGCCCGGACCCCGCGTGGGCGTCGGCGTACCCGCAGGTCGTCTGGGACTCCTACACCCGGTACGGGAACAAGGACCTCCTCACCACCCACTACGCCAAGATCAAGGCGTGGGTCGACTACCTGGCCACGATCAGCGACGCCGACCACGTGGTCGTCAACGCGCCGATGTCGTGGGGCGACGACTGGGTCTCGATCGTCAGCACGCCCCACCAGTACTTCCACACCGGCTTCTACCACCTCGACGCGGTCCTGCTGGCGAAGATGGCCGCGGCCATCGGCAAGACCGACGACGCCAAGCGCTACGACGCGCTCGCGAAGGACGTCCTGGCGGGCTTCACCAAGCGCTTCCTCGATCCCGGGACCGGGGTGTACGCGACCGGCACGCAACTCTCCTACGCCCTGCCGCTCGCGTTCGACATGGTCCCGCCGGACCGGGAGAAGTCCACTGTGGACAAGCTCGTCGCGGACATCGCCGCGCGCGGTTACCACCTCAGCACCGGCTTCGTCGGCACCGTCCTGGTGTTCCAGGCGCTCGGCAAGCACGACCGGAACGACGTCGCGCTGGCCGTCGCGCAGCGCACCGACTACCCCGGCTTCGGCTACATGCTGGACAACGGCCCCGGGACCATCTGGGAGAAGTGGGACAACTCGTCCGCCCCGGACGGCACCTCGTCGAAGGACCACATCGGACTCGGCGGTGCGGTCGGCCAGTGGTTCTACGAACACCTCGCGGGGATCCAGCCTGGCGACGGCGCCGCCTACGGCTCGTTCACCCTGGCGCCCGCCGTCGTCGGCGACCTGACCCGCGCGTCCGCCGAGCAGAAGACGGTCCGCGGCACCGTCACCAGCTCGTGGGAGCGCACCGGCAGCACCCTCACCTACCGCGCCACCGTTCCCGTGGGCAGCACGGCGACCATCCGCCTGCCGCTGCTCGGCGGCAAGCGGTCCACGGTCCGCGAGGGCGGCCGGACCATCTTCGGCGAGGGCCACCCGGTCCAGCGCGTGCCCGGCCTGCGCACCGGCGCCGTGGACGACCAGGCGCTCACCCTGACGGCGGGCTCCGGCGAGTACTCGTTCACCGTCACCCCGCCGCGCACGCCGTTCACCAGCGTGTCCATCTCCGCCGGAAGCACGAACCCCATCACCTCGGGCGGTTCCGGCGACATCCCGGTGGCCGTCCACGGCCGGTCCACCGCGGACAGCGCGGTCGCCGTCACCGCCGAGGTCCCGGCGGGCTGGACCGCGACCACGGCGAAGGTCGCCCTCACCCCCGCCACGACGTCCACCACGGCGAACGTGCGGGTCACCGTGCCCGCCGGGGCCAAGAGCGGTCTCTACCCCGTCACCGTGACGGCCAAGGCCCCGAACACGCCGCCGACCAGGACCACCGTCACCATCGCGGTGTTCGGCGCGTGGCAGGCGGGCACCACGGCGGCGGGCTCCACCGAACACGCGCCGAACACGGTCAACGGCGCTGTGCGCACCTACGTGGCGGCGAACGCCCCGGACCGCGACCCGGCGACGTTCTGGAACGACGACACGGCCGACGTGTTCCCCGACTCGCTGACCGTCACCGCCCCCGCTCCGACCCCCCTCACCGGCACCGGTCTCGTGTCGCACCAGGACGGTGTGGTCACCGACTTCACCGTCGAGACCTGGGACGGCGCGAACTGGGTCGTGCGGGCGGAGGTGAGGGGCAACAACGAGGTGAACCGCTGGATCCCGTTCGCCTCACCTGTGACGACCACGCGGGTGCGGGTCACCGTCACCAGCGCCCGCAACGCCCACAGCCGGATCGCGGAGCTCACGCCGTGACCGCGGATCAGTCCGGGTGCGGCTCGGTCGTCCGGCGGGCGGTGAGCAGCAGCACGCCCGCCGGGGTGCGCAGGTCGACCAGCTCCAGCCCCGCGGACGTCAGCCAGGTGACCAGTTCGCCCGTGCGGAAGGCCCGCACGTTGAACGTCCGCTCGTGCCTGCTCTGGAAGTACCGGTAGGCGGGGCGGTCGGCCCGGCGGAACGTGAACGCGGTGAAGAGACCGCCGGGCCGCAGGCAGCGCCCGACCTCGCGCAGCACCGAAGGGGGGTCGGGCAGCAGTTGGAGCGCGTTCGAGCAGTTGACGGCGCCGAGCGAGCCGTCGGCGAACGGGAGCCGGAGGGCGGTGCCCCGCACCACGCACAGGTCGGGCAGGGCGGCGCGGATCAGGTCGATCATCGGGACGCTGAGGTCGAGGCCGACGACCCTGGTGTCCCCGAGGTGCTCCACGAGCGTGCGGGTCCACCGACCGGACCCGCACGCGAGGTCGAGGACGAGCCCCTCGGCGGGGTCGAGCGAGTCCCGCAGGTAGTCGTCCTCGCGCTCCGGCGTGAGGTCGCGGTCCCAGTTCTCCCCCATGATGTCCAGGAACGCGTCGCGGGTCGCGCGCTCGTACCTGGTGACGTGCAACGGGTCCTGGAGGTAGAACGGCCCGAGCCCCGGCTTCATGGTGATCGCGGGCGCGAAGTCGACGTACCCGGCGGCGGAGGAGTAGGCGCCGTCGCACGCCGTGCAGCGCAGGCCGTCGGCATCGGCCGTCAGCTCGCCGCGGCAGGACGGGCAGGCGAAGGTTTCGAGCAGGTCAAGCACGGTCGCTCCCGGTCACGGCGTTCTCGGCCCGCGCGCCCAGGTAGGCGAGCAGGGCCGTCGTCTCGGATTCCCACAGGGCAAGGGCTTCGGCGTCGTCGAACCGCAGCGTCGCCCGCCAGGCCCGGTCGACGTCCTGCTCGGCCTCGTCGAGTTCCCACACCGTCGGCGACGGCCACACGCGGCCGATCCGCGCGGCGTCGGGCTCGTCCAGGCAGCGCAGCAGGCGTGCCCGGTCGGCGTCGGACAGCACGACCGGTGCCACGGCCGCGCGGACGGCGTCGGCGTGCTCGGGGAAGTGCGCGAGGAAGTAGGTGAACGCGAGGACCACCGCGCGGGGCGCGTCGGGCCGCAGCAGCCGGAGCAGGTCGGGAACCGCCTCGTGCACCCGTCGGCCGGGCAGGTCGCCGCTCTCCACGAGGATGCCCAGCAGGATCAACGCCCTGGCGTGGGCGGGCTTCTCCCCCACCCGGCGCGCGGCGCGAAGCAACGGGTCCACGACCGCGTCCGGCGGGGCGGGGACCGGACCGGCCACGGCGTCCTCGACGGCGCGGTAGCAGCGGGCCACCTCGGCCGGGTCGTCGGAGGTGGCGACGGTCAGGGCGGCGGCGGCCACGGCGTTCGCGGTGTCCCGGAACACGGTCGTGCCCCTCGCCGCGGCCTCGGTCGCCATCAGCACGGGGTCGGTGTGCGGGTGGTCGTGCGGGCCCGGCAGGCCGTTCGCCGCGGCGGGCGGGCTGACCCGCTGGAAGAACTCCTCGAACCCGCCGGGCGTGATGATCACCAGGAAGTGCGCCTCGGCGGAGACCACCCGGAAGTTGTGCGCCAGTCCCCTCGGCAGGAAGACCGCCTCACCAGCCATGGCGATGCCGTTCCTGCCGTCGACGGAGTACTCCAGTTCCCCGTCGATCACGTACAGCGTCTCGTCCTCGCGCCCGTGCACGTGCGGGGGCGTGGAGTAGCCGCGAACGGCCCGCTCCTCGACCACGCCGATCGAGCCGTTGCTGTCCGCTCCCGCCATCCGGATCGTGAGCAGGCCGCCGAGGTGCCACCTCGCCCGGTCGGACAGGGTTTCGACGCCGGGGGCCGCGGGGTGCGACGACATCGGACGACCTCCTCAGGTCAGGACGGGGAACACGCCGCCGGAGGCGCGCCCGGTGGCCAGTGCGATGAACTCGGCGGGCGGTGTGAGGTCTGCCAGCACGTCGACCGTGCGCCGCAGCGCCCGTTCCGGGACCTCGGCGGCACCGGGCACGGCGGCGACGAGGTCTAGCAGGTGCACGGTCGCCTCCAGCACCCGCGTGAGCGCGTAGTCGCCGAGCCGCATGACGCCCGCGATC
>DATMCA010001182.1:0-7188 GCA_035559015.1 Umezawaea sp.
ACGTCCTGCGCCATGTCCAGCAGGCAGTCCTCGATCCAGCGGATCTTGAGGTTGCGCGGCCGTCCGCGCTCACCGGGGGAGTCCGGGCCCAGCGGCCACATCTCCGCGAACCGGCCCTCCACGAACAGCTTCTTCTGCACGGCCTCCGGCAGCGTGGACCACACGTTGCTCTGCAACGTCACGACCTGCTCGCGCCGGTGGTTGCCCTCGGCCAGACCGAGCCACAGCACCCGGTTGCCCTGCCTGCGCCACCGCCGGTCGAACACCCGCACCACGACCTGGTCGCCCATCATCGCCCGCAGCGTGCAGGCGAACGAGAGCCCGACCGGGCCGCCACCGGCGACGTCGACGCGCAGCGGCTCCTGGCCGCTCGGCCTCGGGGCCAGCTTCTTGAAGAGGCCGGTCGCCCAGTCGCCCGCCGGCACGCCGAACTGGCCGGGGCCGTCGGCGGGCGGCGTGGGCCGGATCATCTTCGTCGCAACTTCGGGGACAGTGCCACCAGTGCCGGTCATGACGGGAGGGACCTCTTCGCGGTGATCGTCGGGATACCCCTACAACACGCACGAGGAGACGGGTCGGTTCAACCGATCCCGGATTTTCTGAAAACCCCGGTCAGACCGTGAAAGGTGCTGGTGGCGACGGGATCGCAGGGGTTCGGTCAGCCCTCGCGCCACCCGCTGGTGATCGGCAGCCTGCGGTCCCGGCCGAAGGCCTTCTCGCTGATCTTCGTGCCCGGCGGGTACTGGCGGCGCTTGTACTCGGCCTTGTCGACCATCCGCAGCACGCGGTCGATCAGGTCGTGGTCGAAGCCCGCGGCCAGCAGGTCGTGGTAGCCCTTGTCGCCGTCGACGTACTCGTCCAGCACGGAGTCGAGCAGCTCGTAGTCCGGCAGGGAGTCGCTGTCCACCTGACCGGGCCGCAGCTCGGCCGACGGCGGCTTGGTGATCGAGTTCTCCGGGATGGGCGGCTGCTCGCCCAGCTTCTCCGCCTCGTCGTTGCGCCACCGGGCGAGGTCCCAGACGAGCGTCTTCAGGACGTCCTTGATGGGGGCGAAGCCGCCCACCGCGTCGCCGTAGATGGTCGAGTAGCCGACCGCCAGCTCGGTCTTGTTGCCGGTCGCCAGCACGAGGTGGCCGTGCTGGTTGGACAGGCCCATGAGCGTCACGCCGCGGCAGCGGGCCTGGACGTTCTCCTCCGCCAACCCGGTCAGGCCGAGCTGGTCGACGAACACCTCGACCATGCCCGCGATCGGCTGCTCGGTGTAGTGCAGGCCGGTGCGCCGAGCCATGTCGGCGGCGTCGGACTTCGAGTGTTCCGACGAGTAGACCGACGGCATCGACACGGCGTGCACGGCGTTCGCGCCCAGCGCGTCCACGGCCAGCGCGGCGACCACGGCGGAGTCGATGCCGCCCGAGAGGCCGAACACGACCGAGGTGAAGCCGTTCTTCCTCACGTAGTCGCGCAGACCGGTGACCAGCGCGTACCAGACCTCGGCCTCGTTCGACAGCGGCTCGGCGGTCTTCGGCACGGGCAGCGGCTCGTAGCCGGGCAGCGGCTCGGCGGACAGCGTCCGGCGGGTCACGGTGAAACCGCCGACGTCGCCGTCCGTGCGGGCCGACCCGCCGGGCAGGTCGAGGTCCAGGACGGTCAGGTGCTCCACGAACTGCGGGGTGCGGGTGATCAGCGAACCGTCCGCGGCCACGACCATCGTGTCGCCGTCGAACACCAGCTCGTCCTGACCGCCCACGAGGTTCACGTAGGCGAGCGGCGCACCGGCCTCGACGGCCCGGCGGGCCACCAGCGGCAGGCGCAGGTCGTCCTTGTTGCGCTCGTACGGCGAGGCGTTCGGCGAGACCACGAGGTCCACGCCCGCCTGGCCGAGCGCGGCGATCGGGCCGCCGTCCTGCCAGAGGTCCTCGCAGATGACCAGGCCGACCTCCAGGCCGTGCAGCCGGACGATCTCCAGGCGGTCGCCGGGGGTGAAGTAGCGGCGCTCGTCGAAGACGCCGTAGTTCGGCAGGTGGTGCTTGTCCTGCCTGGCGACGACCTGCCCGCCGTGCAGCACCGCGGCGGCGTTGCGCTTGCCGTGCTCGTCGCGGTCCAGGAAGCCGACGAACGCGGCGACCTCGCCCAGACCGGCCTCGGCGAGCCTGCCCGCGAGACCCTCCAGGGCCTGCTTGGACGCGATGGCGAACGACTCGCGCAGCGCGAGGTCCTCGACCGGGTACCCGGTCAGCACCATCTCGGGGAAGACCACGAGGTGGGCTCCGGACTCGGCGGCCTTCCGGGTCCACTCGACGACGAGGTCGGCGTTCCCGGCTAGGTCGCCAACAGTGGCGTTGACCTGGGCAAGGGCGAGGCGCAGCTGCGGCATGCACACATCTTCTCCCACGCCGCCAGGCCTTGGCGCGCGTTGTGGCCGACGCGTCACACCTACGATCGAGTGGTGCGACGCCAACTGCTGCTGTTCCTCGCCCTCCCGGTCCTGGCCGCCTGCTCGACGGTCATGCCCGGCAGAGCGACCCCCGGGACCGAGATCGAACAGCGGGGTCCGGCCGGTGTCGTGCCCGCCGGGCTGGAGAAGTTCTACGGCCAGGCCCTCGGCTGGGAGGACTGCGCGCCGTACGCCACGACCGGCTCGACCAAGTCGGCGTTCGGCAACCGGACGAACATCGAGTGCGCCCGCCTCGAAGTGCCCCTCGACTACGCCAAGCCGACCGACCGCACCATCAGGATCGGCCTCCTCCGCCAGCGCGCCACGTCGTCCGACCAGCGCATCGGTTCACTCCTGGTCAACCCCGGCGGCCCCGGCGGCTCCGGCATGGCCGCCGCCGCGTCGATGGCCAAGGACGTCGGCAAGTCCGACCTCGGCGCCCGCTTCGACTTCGTCGGTTTCGACCCGCGCGGCGTCGGGGCCAGCGAACCGAGCGTCCGCTGCCTCACCGACACCGAACGCGACGCCGACCGCCTGGACCTGGACGTCGACACGTCCCCGGAGGGCATCGCCCAGACCGAGGCGGAGAACAAGGCGTACGCGGACAAGTGCGCCGAGCGCAACGGCCCCGAGTTCCTGGAGAACGTCGGCACCCGCGACGTCGTGCGCGACCTGGACGTGATGCGCTCCGCGCTGGGCGACGCCAAGCTCTCGTTCATCGGCTACTCCTACGGCACCCGCATCGGCTCCGAGTACGCCGAGGCGTTCCCCGCGAACGTCCGCGCGCTCGTCCTGGACGGCGCCGTCGACCCGACCCAGAGCGAAGCGGACTCGCTGGTCGCGCAGGGCGCCGGTTTCCAGAAGGCGTTCACCGCGTTCAGCACCTGGTGCTCCGCCCGCAAGGACTGCGCGCTCGGCACCGATCCCGCGCAGGCCAACAAGGCGTTCCGCGACCTCACGCTGCCGCTGATCCAGAAGCCGATCGACGTCGAGGGCCGCAAGCTCTCGTACACGGACGCCATCACCGGCGCCATCCAGGCCATGTACTCGGAGCAGCTGTGGAGCCCCCTCAACGCGGGCCTCGCGGAGCTGAAGAACAACCGCGCCAGCACCCTCATGCTGCTGGCCGACACGTACTACGACCGCGACGAGCAGGGCAAGTACAGCTCCATCACGGACGCCTTCACCGCCATCAAGTGCGTCGACGACCCCCGCCAGACGGACAAGGCGGTCCTCGCCGACATCGCCAGGAAGTACAAGGAAGCCGCCCCCTTCCTCGACGACGGCAACCCACCCGCCGCCGCCCTCGACCCGTGCGCCTACTGGCCCGTCCCCCCGACCGCCACCCCGCACGTCCCGAAGGCCGACGGCGTCCCCCCGGTCCTCGTGGTCAGCACCACCGGCGACCCGGCGACCCCGTACGAGGCGGGCGTCAACCTCGCGAAGGCACTCGCTGGCGGCCTGGTCACGTTCCAGGGCAACCAGCACACCGTCTACCTCCAGGGCAACAGCTGCGTCGATACGGCAGGCAACGACTACCTGATCAACCTGAAACTCCCACCAGCGGGAACCACCTGCTCATGACCACCCGATCGTGGTGCTGCTGGAGCTGTCACTAGCTGCTACTGTGGATCTTGCAGCAGGAAACTGCCGTACCGCCTTGGGCCCCGCGCGAGCGGGGCCTTCGTGCATCCAGGGGGTTCCAGCAGTACTGGCCCCTCGTGGTCCTGCTGTCCGGGCTCGTGGGAGATCACCAGCGCGAACTGGTCCGAGCCGCTCGGCGCACTCGTCGATTCGCTCCAACCCACCCGGTAGCGATCGCAGGCTTTCCGAGCGTCCACACCTCGGATGGTGATGCGGACGTTGTGCCCCTGGCCGAGGTACCCTGGCCGAGCTGGGCACGTGCTGTTACCAACTGCTACCCTGAGTGCGCAGCAGGAAACTGCCGTCCAGTCCTAGGCCCCGCCGACGCGGGGCCTTTGTGCATCCGCGGGCACCCTGCCGGGCATCAGCAGCGAAAGCCCCGCGCCGACGGCGCACAGCACGGCGGTGATCAGGAAGATCTCGTGGTACTCCGTCAGCAGCGCGTCAGTCAGCCCCCGCTGGTAGGCCGCGAGTTGCTGCTTGTACTCCTCCGGCGGCACCCCGAACGGCAGTGGTGTGTTCAGCGACGCCGTCAGCTCCCGGAACCGGTGCAGCCCCCACGCGGTGAGCGCGGCGACCCCGATCAGCATCCCGGTCATCCGCGCCACCACGACGGCGGCCGACGCGACGCCGTGCTGCTCCGACGGCACGACCCGCAGCACCGCCGCCGACACCGGCGCGATCACCACCCCGAGCCCCAACCCCGCCACGGCCAGGTCGCGGGTGAGGACGAGCGAGGACACGTCCGCGGGCCACTGCGCGATCAGCACGTACCCGACGGCGGCCACGAGGAGGCCGCCGAACGACACCCACCGGTCCCCGAGCCGGGAGGCCAGCCACCCGCCGAGCACCGCACCCAAGGGCAGCGCCACCAGGAACCGCACCAGCAGCGTCGCCGCCGCCGCCGAGTCGCGCCCGAGCAGCGTCTGGGCGAACAGCTCCACGTCCACGAGCGTCACCATCAGCGCCGCCCCGGCGAACAGCGAGACCCCGAGGCACGCGAGGAACGGCCCCATCCGCACCCCGGCCGGGTCCAGCAGGCGCACGGAGGACCGCCGTTCCCACAGCACGAACCCGACCAGCACGACGGCCGCCGCACCGATCACCGGCAGCCCCCACGACGGCAGCACGGCGTGCTCCGGATCGGGGTTGTACAGGCCGACCACGAGCAGCCCGAGGCCCAGTGCCAGCAGGCCGCCGCCGACCAGGTCGATCCGCACCGACGTGCGCCGCCCGGCGGGGACGGACCGCTGCACGATCGCCATCGCCACGAGCGCCAGCGGCAGGTTCACCCAGAACACCCACCGCCAGCTCTGTGGCTCCACGGACTCGAAGAACGACCACGCGTTGAACAGCGAGGCCACCCCGACGCCGTACAGGGTCCCCAGCACGGACCCCAGCTCCTGGGCCGCGCCGACCACCCCGAGCGCGGTGGACCGCCGCGACGACTCCCACAGGTCGGCCACCAGCGCCATCGTCACGGGCAGCAGCGCGCCACCGGCGAGCCCCTGGACCACCCGGCCGAGGACCAGCAGCGGCAGGTCGTCCGCCAGCGCCGTCACCACGGAACCGAGGGCGAACCCGGCCAGGCACGCGTGCAGCACGACCCGCCGCCCGAACCGGTCCGACAGCTGCCCCAGCAGCGGCATCCCGGCCACGTACCCGAGCAGGTACCCGGTGACCACGGGCGTGGCCTGCTCCAGGTGGTTCACCGGGATGCCCAGGTCGCGCACCATGTCGATCAGGACGCCGACCACGACGTACGCGTCGAGCGCGCCCAGCAGTACGGCGGCGGCGCCCGCGCCGATCGCCAGCCTCCGACCGGTCACGCCGGCGGAGCGACTTCGACGAGCTTGTCGAGCTCGGACAGGGTGATCTCGACCGCGCCACCGTCCAGTTCGAACCGGGCGACCTGGAGCCGCAGGCTGGCCTTGTCCATCGTGAAGCGGGCCTTCACGTCCGAGGTGATGCCGGGCACGAGCGACGCGGCGACGTCCTTCGGCACGGTGCCGGAGACGACGTTCGTCTTGTCGTCGACGCTCTCGGTCTTCACGTCCTTGGCGCTGCGCAGCACCTCGGCGACGCCGCGCTTCGGGTCGAGGATCGCGGTGGGGTCGTACACCTGGCTCTTCAGCACGCCGGGCAGCTTCTGGAACCCGCCGGTCGGGCCCTTGATGTACAGGTCGCCCTTGGCGAGCACGAAGTCGACTTCGAGCAGCTGGCCGAGCTGGTCGGTCTTCGCCTTGCCCTTCGCGTCACCGGCGGAGTTCAGGTCGCCCTCGGCCCCCTGGACGCCCAGCTGGGGCAGCGAGCCGAAGACCTTGATGACGAAGTGGGTGCTCTTGACCTCCGCCATGGTCGCGGCGGACTTGGTCAGCACCTCCTTGCCGTCCGGGAGGGGCTCACCGGAGCCGGAGGAGCACGCCGCTAGCAGCGTGACGAGTGCGAGCAGGGGCGCCACCAGGGCACGACGTGCGGACATGGGGGGATCGTAGTGCCCCGCAACGCGCCCTTAACCGCCTTTACATAGGCTGCGCACATGGACCGCCAGCAGGAGTTCGTGCTCCGCACCCTAGAGGAACGCGACATCCGGTTCGTCCGGCTCTGGTTCACCGACGTTCTCGGCTTCCTCAAGTCCGTCGCGGTCGCCCCCGCGGAGCTCGAAGGGGCCTTCAGCGAGGGCATCGGCTTCGACGGTTCCGCGATCGAGGGCTTCGCACGGGTCTTCGAGTCGGACATGGTCGCCAAGCCCGATCCGAGCACGTTCCAGGTGCTGCCGTGGCAGACGCCGGAGGGCAAGAACTACTCCGCGCGGATGTTCTGCGACATCGCGATGCCCGACGGCTCGCCCTCGTGGGCGGACCCGAGGCACGTGCTGCGGCGGACGCTGTCGAAGGCCAGCGAGATGGGCTTCACCTGCTACGTCCACCCGGAGATCGAGTTCTTCCTGCTCAAGAGCCTCCCGGCGGACGGCACCCCGCCCGAGCCGGTGGACAACGGCGGGTTCTTCGACCAGACCAGCCACGAGACCGCGACGCACTTCCGCCGCCACGCCATCGAGGCGCTGGAGGCCATGGGCATCTCGGTCGAGTTCAGCCACCACGAGGGCG
>DATMCA010001183.1:0-2448 GCA_035559015.1 Umezawaea sp.
TGGGCGAGCGAGGATTCGGCTCGCCGGTTCGGTGATCTGTTCGTGCGCCACGAAGCGCGATGAGTCCGAGTGAGGTGAAAGACCTTACCGGTGGGCTGTCGCAGCAGCCTGCCGAAGCTGAGGACAGCCTGATCCGGGGAACGCCGGTGAGGGCGGAAGCGGTCCTGACAAAGCCGGGACGCGTCGGCACTGCCAGACGGCGCGGGTTCGGCGAGCGAGACGAGAAGGTGTACGAGAGGAACCAGTGCGTGAAGCTCCGTAAGCGTCGAGCCGACTCGAACCTGGCGGATCTGGGTCGGTCTGCAGCGCACACCCGTCCCGAGACTGGGAGGGGCGACTTCGAAGCCGGAATGGATAGGCCGGTGAGGAGGCCACGAGGAAGGTCTGCGGCGTACTCGTGGCGATGCTGCCGGGGTTTAGCTGGACGCCTCCCTCGTCGATCGGTTCATGGTGAACGTGGGAACCATCCGCGGCCGCCCTCACGGCGCTCCGGCCAGGACGCCGACGGGCAGGACCGTTGCCGGCCAACGGCCGCGGGGTGGGACGGAGGTCTCGTAGTAGTCCGAGCACGCGAAAGGCGTGTACATGGCGAAGGGGACCAGCAAGCTGGCAGGGCGGATGCTGGAATGCCCGGAGTGCGTTGGTGAATACCGACGAGCGGGAGCTCGCGCTCTATCGCGCCGAGCGACGGGTACGGGAGATCCAGACCAAGCTGCACCGATGGGCAACCGACGATCCAGACCAGCAGTTTCATGATCTGTTCAATCTCGTCTGCGACCCCGCGTTCCTGCTGGTGGCATGGCAGCGAGTGCGGGGCAACCGGGGCGCTCGAGCGGCCGGGGTGGACGGTGACACGGCCTTCACCATCGAACACCGGCGCGGCGCGGATGCGTTCCTCGCCGAGATCCGCGATGAGCTGAAGGCTCGACAGTTCCGGCCGCTTCCCGTGCGCGAACGGATGATCCCGAAGGCGAACGGGAAGCACCGGCGGCTGGGCATCGCCACCGTACGCGACCGTGTCGTGCAGGCGGCGCTGAAGTTGGTGCTCGAACCGATCTTCGAGGCCGACTTCCTGCCCTGCTCCTACGGATTTCGGCCCAACCGGCGGGCGCACGACGCGATCGCCGAGATCCGCACCTTCGCCGGCCCGCCGCACCGCTACGAGTGGGCGGTGGAGGGTGACATCGCCGCGTGCTTCGACGAGATCTCGCATCCGGCCCTACTCGACCGGATTCGGCAACGGATCTCCGACAAGCGCGTCCTGGCGCTGATCAAGGCGTTCCTCAAAGCCGGGATCTTCAACCAGGAGACCGGGCTGCGGGACTCGCCGGTCGGTGCCCCGCAGGGTGGCATCTTGTCGCCGTTGTTGGCCAACATCGCGCTGTCCGTGCTCGACGAGCATTTCACCGGCCGCATCCGCGACCAGCAGGCCCTGCCGCGACGGCACCAACGCGGACTGCCGTGGTTTCGGCTGATCCGCTATGCCGACGATTGGATCTTGTTGGTGCGGGGCGACCGGGTGCACGCCGAGGCGCTACGCGAGGAGGCCGCCGCGGTGCTCGCGCCGATGGGCTTACGCCTGTCGACCGAGAAGACAAAGATCACCCATGTCGATGAGGGCCTCGACTTCCTCGGTTGGCGCATCCAGCGTCACCGGAAACGAGGCACGGACAAGAGCTTTGTCTACACCTACCCGAGCAAGAAGGCCGTCCGCGCGGTCACGGGCAAGGTGCGAACGCTCAGCCGGTTGAACAAGAATCTGCCGCTCGAAGTGTTGCTGCACACACTGAACCCCGTGCTACGAGGCTGGTGCATCTACTTCCAGCCGGGTGTGTCCAGCGCGACCTTCCGCTTCCTGCGTGCCTTCGCCTGGCGCAGGGTCATCGGATGGCTGCGCCGCAAACACCTCCGGATGAACTGGAAGCGGCTGCGTCAGCGCTACTGCCACGGCGGCTGGTGGCCGACCGACGGCAGCGTGGCGCTGTTCGACCCGGGACGCATGCGGACAACCCGCTACCGCTACCGGGGTGCAGCAATCCCCACGCCATGGGCGAGCACGGCCTGATCGAAGAGAACCAGACGGCCTTGTGGAGAGCCGGATGCCCGGACAACGGGCACGTCCGGTTCGGGAGGCGGCCTGGAGAAACGGACCGGCCGAAAGACCGGCACCGCGCTCCAGGCCGACCTCACAACTTCGTGTACGACCCGGCCACGCTGATCATGGCGTTCGACCGGGTCGCGGGGAACCAGGGGGCACGCACGCCCGGCGTGGACGGCCTGCGGGTCGTCGACGTCGAGGAGATGGTGGGTGTTGCCGGGTTCCTGGACGAACTGCGGGCCGGATTGAAGGACGGTTCGTTCCGGCCGCTGCCGGTGCGGGAACGGACGATCCCGAAACCGGGTGGGTCCGGGAAGGTCCGCATGCTCGGGATACCGACGGTGGCGGAC
>DATMCA010001184.1:0-3524 GCA_035559015.1 Umezawaea sp.
CGATCATGAGTTTGGACCTGCCCGGTTGTTTCGCGATGACCGAGACCGGGCACGGGTCGGATGTGCAGCACCTGCGGACCACCGCCACCTATGATCCTGTGTCCTCGTCGTTCGTGGTTCATACACCGGATGCATTGGCGCGCAAGGATTACATCGGTAACGCCGCGCGTGATGGGCGGATGGCCGTGGTGTTCGCGCAGCTGGTTGCCGGTGGTGAGGCGCATGGGGTGCATGCGTTGATGGTGCCGTTGCGGGATGAGCACGGTCAGGTGTTGGCGGGGGTGTCCATTGAGGATTGTGGGTACAAGGCCGGGTTGAACGGGGTGGACAACGGGCGGATCTCGTTCGACCAGGTGCGGGTGCCGCGTGAGGCGTTGTTGGACCGGTACGGCTCCGTGGATGCCGACGGGGTGTACAGCAGTCCGATCGAGGGGGTTGGGCGGCGGTTCTTCACGATGTTGGGGACGTTGGTCCGGGGGCGGATCAGCGTTGCCGGTGGGGCCGGTAGTGCCACGAAGAAGGCGTTGGCGTTGGCGGTTCGGTATGGCGAGTCCCGGCGGCAGTTCACCCGGCCTGATGGTGGTGAGGTCGTGGTGTTGGACTACCTCGCGCACCAGCGGCGGTTGTTGCCGGCGTTGGCGACCAGTTACGCGCTGCACTTCGCGCAGGAAGAACTGGTTTCCGCGCTGCACGACGTCGGTGATGATCGGGCGCAGCGGGAGTTGGAGTCGCGGGCCGCCGGGTTGAAGGCGGTGGCGACGTGGCACGCGACGGCGACGATCCAGACTTGTCGGGAGGCCTGCGGTGGGGCGGGGTACCTGGCGGAGAACCTGTTGCCGCAGATCAAGGCTGACACGGACGTGTTCACGACGTTCGAGGGGGACAACACGGTTCTGCTGCAACTGGTCGCGAAGGGGTTGCTGACGAGTTATCGGGACCACGTCGGTGATCTGGACCAGTTGGGCATGGCCCGGTTCGTCGCGGACCAGTTCGTGGGGGCGGTGATCGAGCGGACCGCGGCGCGGTCCATCATCGCTCGGCTCGTGAGCGGCAGTGGTGACGGGCTGTTGGAGCGCGGGTGGCAGGTTCGGCAGTTCGAGTTCCGGGAGGCGCACGTCCTGGAAGGGCTCGCGCGGCGGTTGCGGCGGGCCGGTACCGGTGAGCAGGACGCGTTCACGACGTTCAACGACGCGCAGGACCACGTGCTGCACGCGGCCCGCGCGCACATCGACCGGGTGGTGCTGGAGGCGTTCGTCGCGGCCGTGGACCGGTGTCCCGATCCGGAGACCGCCGTGGTGCTGGACCAGGTCTGCGACCTGTACGCGTTGTCGGTGATCGAGGCGGACCGCGCCTGGTTCCTGGAGCACGGCAGGTTGACGGCCGCGCGGTCGAAGGACGTGTCGCGGGCGGTCAACGAGCTGTGCGCGCAGCTCCGGCCGCACGCTCGCGGGCTGGTGGACGCGTTCGACATCCCGGAGTCGTGGTTGGCCGCGCCGATCACGTCGAACCACGCGGCCGGTTCACCTGGCTAGGCGCACGTCGCGGTCGTGTCCCTCAGCTGGACGAAGACGACCTCGGAGCCGACGTAGTCGAAGTCGATGACCCAGCCCGCGCGGCCGCGGGCGGGCATCTCGTAGCGGCCGGGGAACGTGAGGCCGAGGCTGCGGCCCAGGTAGGTCCTGCGCAGGTCGTCGACGGTGGAGCCGGCGCCGATGCCGTCGGCGGTCCTCGCGGTCCTGGGGGCGCCGATCAGCCTCAACCTGCCGTCGCGGAACGACACGATCCCGGCCGGGCTGGAGGGGCCCGCCAACTGGACCTCGCGTTCGGCCAGCGCGGACGCGGCGATGGCGACGTCGCTGACGGCCCGCGCGGCGTCGGCGCTGCGGAAGGCCCACGCGACCTGGTCGTTCTCAGAGGCCTCTGGCGGGGGCAACGGGCCGACCTTGCCGACCAGCTCGTCCACCCGGTTCACGGCGGCGCGGTGCGCGTCGGCGTACGCCTGGTCCGCCGCGACCCACACGGGGTCGGGGCCCGGACCGCCCGCGAGCGAGTAGAAGTCGCACGCGCCGAGCACCGCCAGCGGTTCCCGCCCCACCTCGCCGGTCGCGAGCGCGTCCTGCTTGGCCATCCCCGGTTTGAGCGCTCCCCAGCCCTGCGCTCCGAACGCCTTGACCACGGGTGGCTCACCGTCGGTCGCGGGGCTGCACGCCGTCACGGCGAGCACCGCGGCGACCGCGGTGAGCCCGGCTAATCGCCCACTGTTCACAGTGATCGACGGTAGAGCAGAAAACCATTGTGGCGAAAAGGTTTCCACCCGAATGCCAACCCGCGGGCCTACTTGACTCCGGCAAGCCGCAGTAGTGCGGTGACGGTGGCCGCGAGGATGACGACCAGGACGAACGGGGCCTTCCGCCACGCGGCCACCCCACCGACCGCGACCCCGATCGGCAGGGCGGGACCGGCGAAGTGATCGCCGTCCACCAGCGACGAGGTGGCGATCAGCGCGACCAGCAGCACGGTGGCGGCGATCGACATCAGCTCGCGGGCGCGGTCCGGCAGGGTGATCCGGTCGCGCAGCAGCGGACCGGCCAGCCGGATGGCGTAGGTACCCGCGGCCAGGGCGAGGACGGCGAGAACGGTCATCGGCGCACCGGTACCGGCAGGCGGAGCGCAAGCATCCCGACGAGGCCGAGCAGCACCGGCACCCCCGCGGGCACGAACGGTGTCGTGGCCAGCGCGACCACCGCGCCCACCAGTGCCGCGCGCACGGTCGGCCGGTCGCGGAGGGCGGGCAGCACCAGGGCCAGCAGCGCGGCCGGGAACGCCGCGTCCAGGCCGAACACGTCCGGGTCCCCGATGGACCGACCGACCAGCACGCCGCCGACCACACCCGCGTTCCACGCCACGAACAGGCTGAGGCCGCAGAGCCAGAACGCGGTCCGCGCGCGGGCCGGTTCGCGCTGGGCCAGTGCGAAGGCGACCGTCTCGTCGGTCAGCAGGTGGCTGCCGACGAGCCTGCCGACCGGACTCCGGCCGAGGACCTCGCCGACCGCCAGGCCGAACGGCAGGAAGCGCAGGTTGAGCAGCAGCCCGGCGAGCACGGCGGCGACGGGCGAGCCTCCCGCCGCGACGATGCCGACGGCCATGAACTGAGCGCCGCCCGCGAAGATGACCACCGACATGAGCGACGGGATCCACCACGGCGAGCCGGAGCCCACCGCGATGGCCCCGAAGGACGCGCCGCTGACCGCCACGCTCGCCGCTATCGCGAGGACGTCGCGCAGCAGCGCCGGATCGAGTGTTCGCCATGTCGAACGCATGGTCCTATACAATGAACACCAGATCGTCGTTCGTCAAGGCGAACGATCGGACTGTCACAGCGAACACAGGAGTGCCGTGAACCGCACCGCACCGCTGGAGGTCATCTCCGCGACCCTGCGCCGCGAACGCGAGCGCGTCGGCCTGTCCCTCAGCGAGCTGGCGAAACGGGCGGGCATCGCCAAGTCGACGCTCTCCCAGCTCGA
>DATMCA010001185.1:0-5744 GCA_035559015.1 Umezawaea sp.
CCACGCCGGGCACGCTACTCCCTCGGCGTTGGCAGGATCGTGCAAGAGATTGGCAGCGCTGGTCTACGCGCTCCGCGCACCCCGGTGATCGAATCGATCACACGGATCCCCAGTCAGCGGAGGAAGAACCAGCCATGGACGTCACCGTGAAGCTCGCCGTCAACGGACGTGCGGCGGAGTTGGCGCTGGACAACCGGGTGACCCTGCTCGACGCGCTGCGCGACCACCTCGACTTGACCGGTACCAAGAAGGGCTGCGACCAGGGCGCCTGCGGCGCGTGCACCGTCCTGGTCGACGGCAGGCGGGTGGTGTCGTGCCTGGTGCTGGCCGCGCAGTGCGACGGGAAGGAGGTCACGACCGTCGAAGGCCATGGCACACCGGACCACCGGCATCCCCTTCAGGAGGCGTTCGTGCGCCACGACGCCTTCCAGTGCGGGTTCTGCACGTCCGGCCAGATCATGTCTGCCGTCGCCCTGCTGGACGAGGGCCGGGCCGGGTCGGACGAGGAGGTGCGCGAGTTCATGAGCGGCAACCTGTGCAGGTGCGGGGCGTACCCGAACATCGTCGCGGCGATCCGCGAGGTGGCGGGGATGGACGGTGAGCGGCGATGAGCGGGTTCGAGTACGTCCGGGCGGACGACCTCGACGGCGCCGTGGCGCTGGTCAGCGGTGATCCCGGGGCCACCTACCTCGCGGGCGGGACGACGCAGCTCGACCTCGTGCTGAAGGACCGGGTGGTGCACCCGTCCCGCCTGGTCGACATCGGCAGGCTGCCGCTGCGCGGAACGGCCGTGGACGGCGACCGGCTGCGGGTCGGCGCGTTGACCACCATGGAGGAACTGGCCGCCGACCCCGTGCTGGCGCGACGGCTGCCGTTCGTCCGGGAAGCCCTGCTGGCCGGGGCCTCCACCCAGCTGCGCAACATGGCCACGATCGGCGGGAACCTGTTGCAGCGCACCAGGTGCCGGTACTTCCGCGATCCGGACGTGGCCGCGTGCAACAAGCGCGCGCCGGGCTCGGGCTGCGCGGCGGTGACCGGTGCGGCGCGGATGCACGCCATCCTCGGCGCGAGCGAGCACTGCGTCGCGCTGCACGCGTCGGACCTGTGCGTGCCGCTGATCGCCCTCGACGCCGAGGTGCACGTCCAGGGCGTCGACGGCGTGCGGGCCGTCCCGCTGACGGAGTTCTACGTGCTGCCGGGCGACCGGCCGGACGTGGAGAACGTGCTGGCGCACGGCGAGGTCATCACGCACGTCGACCTGCCGCTGCTGCCCGAGGGCACGGCGTCGGGCTACCTCAAGGTCCGCGACCGCGCGTCCTACGAGTTCGCGCTCACGTCCGCGGCCGCTGCCCTGCTGGTCGTGGACGGCACGATCGAGTCGGCCAGGGTCGCGCTCGGCGGCGTGGGCACCGTCCCGTGGCGGGCGGTCGAAGCGGAGGAGGTGCTGGTCGGAGCCCGTGCGAGCGTCGAGGCGTTCCGGGCGGCGGCCGAGGCCGCGGTCCACGACCCGTTCACGGTGCCCGGCACCGAGTTCAAGGTCGAACTCGCCAAGCGCACGATCGTGCGGGTCCTGTCGACGGTCTCGGGGGTGCGGTCGTGAGCGTCGGACTCCCCCTGGACCGGGTGGACGGGCCGGTCAAGGTCACCGGGGCCGCGCGGTACCCGTCGGACGTGTCGCTGCCCGGCCAGGCGCACGCCGCGCTGGTGCGCTCGACGATCGCCGCGGGCCGGATCAGCCGGATCGACACCTCCCGCGCGCTGGCGGCACCGGGTGTTCTCGCCGTGCTCACGCACGAGAACGCGCCCGCGCTCGCCGAGGCGCCGATGACGGCGCTCGGGCCACCGCCGCGGTTCCCGCTCGCCGACGACCGGATCGTCCACTTCGGACAGCACGTCGCGGTCGTCGTCGCGGGGACACCGCAGCAGGCCACCGCGGCGGCGGACCTGGTGGACGTCGAGTACGAGCGGTCCGAGGCCGTGCTGGGCCTGGACCACCCGTCGGCCGTGGTCGAGCGGAACGCGTGGGGCTTCGACGTCGAGCACGGCGACCCGGCGGGGGCGCTGGCCTCCGCCGAGGTGGTCTACGACGAGACGTTCACCATCGCCCCGGAGACCAACAACCCGCTGGGGCTGTTCGCGACCGCGGCCGCCTGGGAGGGCGGTCGGCTCGTCGTCCACGACTCCACCCAGTGGCCGGTGATGACCCGTCGGACGTTGGCCGCGGTGTTCGGGGTCGTCGAGCAGGACGTGCGCGTGCTGGTGCCCTACCTGGGCGGCGGGTTCGGCGCGGGTCTGCGCACCTGGCCGCACACGATCCTCACCGCGCTGGCGGCACGGGTCGTGGAGCGGCCGGTGAAGCTGGTCCTGACCCGGCCGCAGATGTTCACCTCGACGGGCCACCGCGCGGAGTCCCGGCAGCGGCTGCGGATCGGCGCGACGGCGGACGGCAGGCTGCTGGCCCTGGACCACGACTCCACGGCGGCCGTCGGGGCGGTGGAGGCCAACCTCTCCGCGATCGTCATGGGCACCGGGCACATGTACGACTGCCCGAACGTGGCAACGCACGACCGGCAGGTCCGGCTGACCATCCCGAACCCCGGCTTCATGCGGGCCCCCGGCCACGCCGAGGCGAACTTCGCCGTCGAATCGGCCCTGGACGAGCTGGCCCACCGGTTGGGGATCGACCCGGTCGACCTGCGGCTGCGCAACCACGCCGACGTGCACCCGCGGTCCCGGCTGCCGTGGTCCAGCAACGCGTTGCGGGAGTGCTACCGCGTCGGAGCCGAGCGCTTCGGTTGGCACGGGAGGAATCCGGAGCCGCGCTCCACCCGTGACGGGCACTGGCTGGTCGGCCACGGCATGGCCGGGGTCACCTTCGGCTGGTACGCGGATTCCTGCCAGGCGACCCTGTCGGTCACCGACGACGGGACCGCCGTGCTGCGCTCCGCCGCGACGGACGTCGGCACCGGCACGTACACCATCTCCACCCAGCTCACGGCCGACCTGCTGGGCCTGGGGACGGGTCAGGTCCGCGTCGAGATCGGTGACAGCGACCTGCCGCCCGCGCCGCAGTCCGGCGGTTCGGGTCTGGCCGTGGCCCTGTCCGGCGCGATCCGGGCCGCGGCGGGCAACCTCGTCGCGGCGTTCCTGGCGGTCGTCGCCGACGACGAGCGGTCCCCGCTGCGGGGTCGGAAGCCCGACGAGGTGGTCGCGGCTGACGGGGGACTGCGCCTGCGGACCGGGCCGGAGGTGGGGGAGAGGTACACCGACGTGCTGGCGAGGCACGGGCTCACCGAGTTGACCGCGCACGGCGAGATCTCCTTCGCGGAGGACGCGGAGATGGCGCGGGCGGGCGCGTTCGGCGCCCAGTTCGTCGAGGTGCGCGTGGACGAGGACCTGGGCGTCCTCCGGGTGGCGCGGGTGGTGTCCGTCGTGGACGGTGGCCGCGTCCTCAACGCGAAGACCGCGCGCAGCCAGATCATCGGCGGGGTGGTGATGGGCATCGGCATGGCCCTCTTCGAGGACGCGGTGTTCGACGCCGACACCGGCCGCGTGGCGAACGCGACCCTCGGCGACTACCTGCTGCCGGTCAACGCCGACGTGCCCGACGTCGACGTCACGTTCGTCGGCGAACCGGATCGCTACAGCCCGACCGGCGTCAAGGGCTTGGGCGAGGTCGGCCTGGTGGGCGTGGCGGCGGCCATCGCGAACGCCGTCCACCACGCCACCGGCAGGCGGATCCGCGACCTGCCCATCACCCTCGACAAGATGCTGTGACCGCGGGGTCCGGCCACCGGGAGCGGTGGCCGGACCCCACCGCCTACTCGAACTTCCGCAGCCTCATGCTGTTCGACACGACGAACACGGAGGACAGCGCCATCGCCGCGCCTGCCACGAACGGGTTCAACAGCCCCAGCGCCGCCACCGGCAGCGCGGCCACGTTGTAGCCGAACGCCCACACCAGGTTCTCCCGGATCACCCGGAGCGTCCGCCGCGCCAGCCGGATCGCGTCGGGAACCGCCTCCAGGCTCTCGCGGACCAGGATCACGTCCGCCGCCGCCAACGCCACGTCCGTCCCGGCGCCGACGGCCATCCCCAGGTCGGCGGCGGCCAGCGCGGGACCGTCGTTCACCCCGTCCCCGACCACGGCGACCCGGTGCCCGGCCGCCCGCAGCGACCGGACCAGCTCGACCTTCCCCTCGGGCAGCACCCCGGCGTGCACCTCGTCCACCCCGATCACGTCGGCGACGGCCTGAGCGGCCCCGAGGTTGTCGCCGGTGACCAGCACGGGCCGGATCCCCAACGCCCGCAGGGAGGTCACCGCCGGGGACGCGCCGGGCTTCACCTGGTCGCTCAACCCGATCAGCCCCTCGACCCGCCCGTCCCACCCGACGAGGACCACCGTCCACCCCGTCGACTCCCACTCGGCCGCCAGCACCGGAACGTCGTCCGGCACCACCCACCCGTCGAACAGCGAAGCCCGCCCCACCACCACTTCGCGTCCCTCGACCACACCGATCACGCCCAACCCGGCCAACGCCCGCGCCCCGGACACCGGCGGGAGCGACTCCCCGGCCGCGGCGACGACGGCGGCGGCGATGGAGTGCGACGACCCGGCCTCCAGCGCTCCCGCCATCCGCAGCACGTCGCCCCGGACCTCCCGAACCACCATCCTCCCAGTGGTCACGGTCCCGGTCTTGTCCAGCAGCACCACGTCCACGCCCCGAGTGGCCTCCAAGGCCCGAGGTCCCCGAACCAGGATCCCCAACCGCGCTCCGCGCCCGGTGGCCACCAGCAACGCCGTCGGGGTGGCCAACCCCAGCGCACAGGGGCAGGCGATGATCAGCACCGCCAGCGCCGCGCCGAACGACTCCACCCCCGAGTGGCCGGTGAGCAGCCACGCGGCCAGGGTCGCGGTGGCCAGCACCAGCACCACCGGCACGAACACCGCGGACACCCGGTCGGCCAGCCGCTGCGCCCCGGACTCCCCGCTCTGGGCCTCCTCCACCACCTTCGTCATCCGCGCCAGGTAGGAATCGGCGCCGACCCCGGTGGCCCGCACCACCAACCGGCCGTCCAGGGCGATCGTGCCGCCCACGACCGGGGTCCCGGCCTCGACCTCCGCGGGCAGAGACTCCCCGGTCACCATGCTCACGTCCACAGTGGACGAACCGTCCTCGACCACCCCGTCCGCCGCGATCCGCTCGCCCGGACGAACCACGAAGAGCGCCCCGACGGCCAGGCGCTCCACGGGGATCCGCTCCTCCACGCCGTCCCGCAGCACCGCCGCGGACGACGCCCCCAGCAACGCCAGCGCCCGCAGCGCGTCTCCGGCCGTCCGCTTCGCGCGGGCCTCGAAGTACCTGCCGGCCAACAGGAACGTCGTCACGCCCGCGGCGGTCTCCAGGTAGATCCCGCGCCCACCGCCGAACAGCCCGACCAGGGACCACCCGAACGCGCACACCACCCCCAGCGACACCAGCGTGTCCATCGACACGCCCCCGTGCCGCAGGTTCCGCGCGGCGGCCCGGTGGAACGGCCAGGCCGACCACGTGACGACCGGCAGGGCGAGCGCGAGGCACACCCACTGCCAGCCGGGGAACCGGGTGGCGGGCACCAGCGACACCACCAGCGACAGGTCCCCCAGCGGGAACGTGAGCACCACGGCCACCACCAGCCGCCGCCACAACGCCCGGCTGAGGTCCGGCTGCGGGACCGACACCGGCGAGGCGGTGTACCCGGCG
>DATMCA010001186.1:0-3386 GCA_035559015.1 Umezawaea sp.
GGCGTGACGGGCGGCTTGTCGGTGAAGCCCGCGATGTTCACCAGGTTGGTGGTGGGCCCGCGCTCCGTTGGTGCTCGCGAAGCAGGCGTCGGCGGACATGGTGACGTCGACGTCCGGCCCCGTCTCGTAGTGGAACCGCACCAGCACCTCGACCAAGTGGTGCTGGACGAGGCAGCGCCAGGGGTGTTCCGACGCCGCGTTGAACGCGGTCACCAGGTCGCGGAGATCCGTTCCGGAGAGCTCACCCCGGCGGGAGAAGGTGAAGGGCAGGTCCTGTCCGAGCCCACCGATCGGTCGTCACCGATCGCCGGCCCCGACGCCCCTGAGCTGCACCCGAACCGCCGACCCGGAATACTCCACTCAGCCGCAACGACGACGTCTGGGGGAGCGATGCCACCGTCGTCGCCCGCCGGCGCTGTCGAGTCCGGCTTCCGGTTGGCCGTCGGCCGGTTCGCGGGCCCGGTGCGCGGGATCGGTCTCGCGGTCATCAGCGTGTTCGGCGTGCTCGCCGTCCCGGACGAGTTCGTCCCCCTCGGCCTCGCCCTGCTCGGACTGGCCCTGGTGGGCGCGGTGGTGGACGGCGTTCCGGACACCCGCGGCACCTGGATCGCGCTCGGACTGGCCGTCGTCCGGGCCGGGGCGATCTGCGCGACGCAGGCGTGGACGGCGTCCGGGCCGAACCTGTGGGCGCTCAACGTCCTGACCATCACCGCGATCACGTTCCAGTGGGAGTGGCCGCTCAAGGTCACCGTCCTCGTCACGGCCGGGCTGCTCGCCGTGTTCCTGGTGGCGGGCGGGCCGCCGACGACGATCCTGCGCGTGGTGGTCGAGTGCCTGCTCGCGCGGCTGGCGTTCCTGCTGCTGGTCCGGTCCGCCCGCGGTGTCGACGAGTTGCGCGCCCGGCAGGCGGCGCTGGAACGGGCGGAGGTGCTGGCGCGGGAACGGCGTCGGCGGGAGCGCGAGTACCTGGCCCTGCTGCACGACACCGCGTCGGCGACGTTCCTGCTGGTCGGCACGGGCACCGCCGACCCGGCCGAGGTCGCCGACTTCGCCCGCCGCGACCTGGCGGTGCTGACCGGCTCGACCGGCGGTCCGGGGCTGGACGACCGGCTGGTGGACGTGGAGTCGTCGCTGCGGTCGGTGGTCGAGCAGAGCCCCCTCGCCGTCGACGCGCGGTGGGGGCACGTGCCGCTGCTGCCGGTGCCGGTCACGTTGGCGCTGGTCCGGGCGGTGCGCGAGGCGATGACCAACGTCGAGCGGCACGCGGGCGTGCGCGAAGCGGGCCTCGGCGTGGCCGTGTCGGGTGACGGCGTGGTGGTGACGGTGACCGACACCGGGGGCGGGTTCGACCCCGTCGCCGTGCCGGAGCACCGCCGGGGCATCCGCGGCTCGCTGGTGGAGCGGATGGCCGCCGTCGGAGGCCGCGCCACCGTGGACTCGCGGCCCGGCGGCGGCACGACCGTGCGGCTGGTGTGGCCGCATGACTGACGACGAACGGATCTTCGCCAACATCAGGATCGTCCTGCTCGCCGTGACCGCCGTCGTGCAGGTCGGGCTGAACGCGCCGTGGCTGCTCCGGCACCAGCCCGACTACCGCCCGGCGTGGGCGGAGAACGCCGCGTTCGTCGTGTTGGCGCTGGTCACGGTCGTGTGCGCGGCCTGGTTGCTGCGCCGCAAGCCGCTGCCCGCGCCCGTCGCGCTCGGCGGCGCGGTCGTCGTGCTGTCCGCCTCGGTCGTGGCCACCGCCGCCCAGCCCGTCGACGGCTACTTCCTCGACGTGCACTGGTCGTTCGGCCTGGTCGGGTGGCACCTGCTCGTGCTGCTGGTGGACCGGGTCGGCGTGCTGGTCGCCGCGCTCGCCGCGCACGTCCTGGCGAGCGTCACCCAGTTCGTGCTGGTCGGCGACCACGACCGCGCCGAGGTCGGCGGTGCCGGCGTCGTCGTGCTCAGCGTCCTCGGGTTCCAGTCCGCGATCGTGGTGATCACGCTCGTGCTGCGCCGCCAGACGAGGCTCGCCGCACGGGTCGCGGCCGAGCGGGACCGGATCGCCACCCGCGCGGCGCTGGCCGAGCAGTGGGAACGCGACCGGCGGCAGACGTTCGCCGGTCAGCTCGGCGCCACGCTGCCGCTGCTGGTCGGGCTCGCCGACGGCGCGCTCGACCCGACCGACGAGGGCACCCGCCGCCGCTGCGCGCTGGCCGCGACGCAGTTGCGCAGGCTGTTCGCCGAGAACGACGACGTGCCCGACCCGCTGGTGCACGAGGTCAAGGCGTGCGTGGACGCGGCCGAACGGCGGGGTGTGGAGGTGTCGCTCGCGGTCAGCGGCACCGCCGTGGCGATCCCGACGGTCGTGCGCCGTGAGCTGACCGCCCCGCTCGTGGTGGCGCTGTCGCACACCCGCACCCGAGCGCGGGTCAGCGTGCTGCGCACCGGCGAGGAGGTGCGCGTCGCCGTGCTCGCGGACACCGAACCCGGCGAGGGGATCGCGGCGACGTCGCCGCTCGTCCAAGTGGAGTGCGGCACCTACGGACCGCAGACGAGGATGGAGGCGAGATGGAAGCCCAACTGACCGCCGTGGTCGTGGACGACCACCCGGCGGTGCGCGCGGGAGTCGCCTACTGGCTCGCCGCGGGCACACCGCCGATCACGGTGGCGGCCAGCGGCGAGGACGTGCGGGTGGCGTGGATCGGCGACGGCGCGACCGCCGACGTGGTGATCCTCGACCTGCACCTCGGCGGCCCGACCCCCGCGCTGGGCGACCTGCGCCGACTCGTCGAGGCCGGCAGACGTGTCGTCGTGTACTCGATGCGCGCCGACGACGAGACCGCGCTGACCTGCCTGGAACTGGGCGCGCTCTGCTACCTGACCAAGGCCGAGGGCGAGGAGCACCTGGTCGAGGCCACGCGCGCGGCCGGGCGCGGCGACCCGTACACGCCGCCGTCGCTGGCGGGCGCGCTCGCCGGTGACCGCTCCGACCACCGGCCCGCCCTGTCGGCGCGCGAGACCGAGGTGCTGGTCGAGTGGTTCCAGTCGGAGTCGAAGGACTTCGTCGCGCAGCGGCTCGGCATCACCGCGAGCACGGTCAACTCCCACCTGGAGCGCATCCGGATCAAGTACGCCCAGATCGGCCGCGAAGCCCCCACCAAGGCGGCCCTGGTGGCCCGCGCGATCCAGGACGGGCTCATCGGCGTCGAGGACCTGTGATCCAACCGTCATGACCCTGTGGTGCGAACGACCGACAGTGCCCGCCCCCGATCGCGGATAGCTTTCGAGCAGACCGCACGGTCCCTGTCGGGCCGGAGGTCCATCCGCACCTCCTCGCCGGCCGCCGTCCGGCGAGGATCTATCGAGGAGTTCCATGAAGCACGTGCGTGGCCCCCTGCTCG
>DATMCA010001187.1:0-11424 GCA_035559015.1 Umezawaea sp.
CGACCCTGCGCTACCGCGTCTCCGACCAGCCCGACCGCGCGTGGGGTTCGGCGGCGGCCGACCAGCCGCCGTCGTTCCCCGCGGGCCCGACGACGTTCCCGCCGGGCGTGACGCCGGTCGAGCTGACCACCAGCCCGGCGAGCACCACGGCCAAGGTCGGCGCGCCCACCGCCTCCACGTGGACGTTCACCGTGGGCGCGGGCACCGAACCCGCCACGCCGCCCGACGTCACGTCGGTCGACTGGCAGGCCGCTCCCCCGCCCGGCGTCACCGTGACGCCGTCGTCCGGCACCGCCCGGGTCGTCGACGGGAAGGCCGTCGTCACGGTGTCGCTGACGGCCGCGGCGGGCGTCGCGCAGGGTTTCACCTCGATCCCGGTCGCGCTGCGCTCATCGGTGGCCCTGTCACCGCTGGAGGTACCGGTGGCGGTCGTCGGCGAGGACGACACCGCCCGCGTCTGCGGTGTGCTGGGCGACCCCAACGTCGACCGCGGCCTGGCCCAGTTCGAGACTCCGGGCGACGGCGTGACCACGCCCGTCACCGTCGGGGGCCGGTCGGCGAGGCGCACGGTCGAACGCGTTCCGGGCGGGCTGCACATGTACTTCACCGTCGACCCGCGCGTGGCGCAGCAGGGCAGGTTCACGACCACGTTCACGGTCGACTACTACGACGAGGGCACGAACTCGTGGAGCCTCCAGTACGACGCCGACGCGGGTAGCGCTTACCAGCACGCCGTGACCGTGACGAATCAGGCGAGCAACACCTGGAAGTCGGCTTCGATAACGGTGCCCGACGCCGGTCTGTCGCACCGCCAGAACGACCGGACGGATTTCCGCCTCGCTTCGGCGGGTCCGGTCACCGTTCACCAGGTCACGGCCGAGATCACCGGGCCAGGCACGCTGCCGATGGATCTCTGCGACCGGTAGCACCTGGTCACGGAAGGGCACAGGTGGTAGAAGAACACCTAGCCACTGCTCCAACCGAGGTCAGAGCGATGCCGGAAAAACTGGTGCGAACGAACCAGTCCCACCCTGCGTATCTAACCAAGACACCGGCGTACCACTTCTTCACCCGGTTGTGGCACGATTCCGGCCACCACTCGCGCCGGCAGCGCATGACGGAAGGAGCCAGGTGAACGCCCGCACCGAGCAGGTCGACGACCTGCAGCTCGTCGCGCTACCCAGCGCGGTGAACTGCGCAGAACTCTTCGCGCGGTTCTCGCTGGCCGAATGGTCCTTGCGCCCCATGCAGGACGAGGCCGCGCACGTACTGGGCAACCTGGTCGCGTCCGTCGTGGACACCGCCAACCACCGGGCGCCCCGGTTCATCACCCTGCGCCTCCGGCTGTCCGGGAACATGCTGATCCTGGAAGTCGAGATCGACCCGTACGCCCCGAGGCCCGCGCCGACCAACGCGCTCAAGGGCAGGCACGCCGGGATCCTGCAACTGGACGACGGCTGCACGCTCCTCTGGTGCGAGATGCCCCTGCCCACCGGCATGACCGCCTCGGCCGTCCCGCTCCCCCGCCGCGAGCCCCGCCGCTCCCCGGCGGCCGAGGGCCTGCCGCCGGAGGCCACGGAGGTCGACCCGCAGGTCATGGAGCGCCTGCTCTACGGCCTCGGCGGCTCCCAGGGCTGGCAAGCCGACTAGACCCGCTCGACGACGCCCGTGCCCGTCCCCGACCAGGGGGCGGGCACTCGCGTGTCCGGGACCGGGCACGGTGCGCCCGACCGCGGGATCAAGGCTCGCGGGCGGCGCCGTCGAGCAGGCCCGCCAGCAGGTGGAGGCGGTCGTCGTCCGGACCACCCGGTTCGGCGGTGTAGACGACGAGCACCGGGCCGGGCGAGCCGGGCAGCGGGTAGGCGTCCCAGTCGAGGTCCAGGTCGCCGACCAGCGGGTGGTTGACGCGCATCCGGCCGCGCATCGTCTCCTCGACGTCGTGTCGAGCCCACAGGGTCGCGAACTCGGGGCTGTCGACGGCGAACCGGCCGACCAGTTCGACGGCGCGCGGGTGGCCGGGGTCGGCGGCGACCTGGACGCGGAGCATGCCGATCAGCTCGGCGACCGTGGCCGCGCGGTCCGGGCACATCCGGTCCGCTTCCGGGTGCAGCAGCAGGCCCAGCAGGTTGCGCTCGACCAGCGGGCGTTCGGTGAACTCGCCCAGCAGCAGGCCCGCCAGCGGGCTCCAGGCCAGCACGTCCTGGAAGCGGCCGACGACCAGCGCGGGCGCGGACGTGGTGCGCAGCAGCCGGAGCGTGGTCTCCGGGACCTCCTCCGGCTCGTGGCGGCGAGGCGCGCGGGTCGGGGTGCGGGCGGCGGCGGCCAGGCTGTGCAGGTGGCGGGATTCCTCGGCGGAGAAGTTCAGCGCGCGGGCCAGCGCGTCGAGGACCTGCGACGACGGCCGCACGTCCCGGCCCTGCTCCATGCGCTGGTAGTAGTCCGAGCTGACCCCGGCCAGCAGGGCCAGTTCCTCGCGCCGCAACCCGGCCACCCGCCTGCGCGGCCCCGGTTCCAGGCCCACGTCCTCGGGGCGCAGCCGGGTGCGGCGGGTTCGCAGGAAGTCGGCGAGCTCCCGCCGCGGATCGTCAGCCATGGAACCAGTGTGCCGTGGCGAGCGCGCCGCTGGGTGGGTCTGGTTGTCCCAGGAAGAACGCGACGACCACGCGCGCGCCGGAACGGCCCAGGATCGGCTCCACACCAGTCGACCACGGGAGGAACCACCCATGAAGGCCGCTCAGATCACCGGCTTCGGCGCACCGGACGTGCTGCGCCTCAACGAGGTCGACCGCCCCGTCCCGGCAGCGGGCGAGGTGCTGGTCTCGGTCGAGGCGTCCAGCGTGAACGGGCACGACGCGCTCCTCCGCGCGGGCGGGCTGAAGATCGTGTCCGGACGGACGTTCCCGATCGGCGTCGGTCTGGACTTCGCCGGTGTCGTCGTCGAGACCGGCCCGGACGTGCGGGACCGCCGCGTCGGCGACCGGGTGTGGGGCACCGTGCACCCCCGGCGCAAGCACACCTCGGCCGCCGCGGCGGAGTTCGTCGCGGTCCCCGCCGACCGCGTCGCACCGGTCCCGGCAGGACTGTCGGCGGTGGACTCGGCCTCGCTGGTCGTCGCGGGCGTCACGGCGCTGATCGGGCTGCGCGACACCGTCCGCCTCACGGCCGGGGAACGGGTGCTGGTCCGGGGCGCCGCGGGTGGGGTCGGCACGGCCGCCGTCCAGCTCGCGGCGGCGCTGGGCGGCCACGTGACCGCGCTGGCAGGTGAGAAGCACGCCCCGGCGCTGCGGGACCTGGGCGCCGACGAGGTCGTCGACCGCGCCACGACCGCCGACCGGCTCGGGCCGTTCGACGTCGTCTTCGACACCGTCGGCACGGAGCTGGGCGGCTTCCGCGGCACGCTCGCCAAGGGTGGCCGCATGGTGACCATCGGCCTGTCGGGCGCCGCCATCGCCGCGATCGCGGCGTCGACGGTCCACGGCGGCCGTCGGATCCGCGCGTTCAGCGCGAACCCCGACGCCGCCGTGCTGCGCGACGTCGCGGGCTTCGTCGACGCCGGTCACCTGCGCCCGGTCGTGGTCGGCGTGCACCCGTTGGCGGACATCGCCTCGGCGCACCGGGCGTTCGAGCGCGGAGGTGCGCTGGGCAAGCACGTGCTCGCCGTGGCCGGGTGACGCCGTCACCTCCGCGCCGCGTAGGACTCCAGGTGGGCGGCGGCCGCGGCGGCCCCGCCCGCGGCCTGGAACGCGGCCCGGACGCGATTCGCCGCGGTGCGGTAGGCGGGGTCGTCCAGCACGGCGTCCAGGGCCGCACCGATGTGCCGGGCCTCCGCCAGGCCGAAGCGCACCTGCACGCCCGCGCCGACGCCCTCCACCTGGGCGGCCACGATCGGCTGGTCGTCGCGGATCGGGGCGACCACGAGCGGCAGGCCGTGGTTCAGCGCCTCGCAGACGGTGTTGTGGCCCGCGTGGCAGATCACCGCGTCGACCGAGCCCAGCAGCTCCAACTGCGGGACCACCGGCAGGACCAGCACGTCGTCGTCGGACGTGCCGACCTCGCCGGTCGGGTCGACCACCACGGCCTGCACGCGGGACGAGCGCGCCCGCACCGCCTCGACCGCCTCCTTCAGGAACCGCGACCCGGCCCCGACGCTGATCGTCCCCAGGCTGATCAGCACCAGCGACCGGTGCGGGTCCAGCCGGTCCCACGGGAAGTCGCCCGCCGACGGCCGCGGGTGCAGCGAGGGTCCGACGTACGCGATGGGCTCGCGGCGGGGAATCGGGCCGACCATGTCCTCGGTCGTGTAGGCCAGCACCAGGTCCGGCGAGTACCGCAGGTCCGTCGACGGCCCGCCGTAGGCCTTGCGCAGCCCGGCGAACAGCCCGTGCAGCCAGTCCAGGACCTTCGGCAGGCCCGCCTCCATGTCGATCAGCTCGGCTGGCGTCGTCGCGGACGTCGCCCACGGCAGCCCGGCGGCGCCCGCGACCAGGACACCCGCCAGCGCCTGCTGGTCGGCCACCACGACGTCCGGCGCGAACTCCTCCACCGCCGCCCGCACCCCCGGCACCATGGCGTGCGCCAACGGTTCCAGGAACTCCTCCCACATGACCTTGATCGAGCGGATGCTCCGCACCTCGGGACCGCGCTCGGTCCAGCGCTCGGCCGCCGGGGGCACCGCGCAGTCGAACACCAGCGCGTCCGGGCCCAGCACCGGCCGCAGCAGCGGCCCGTACCCGGCCCACGCGACGGTGTGCCCGCGCTCCACGAGCTGGGCGGCCACCCCGATCGTCGGGTTCACGTGCCCGGTCATCGGCGGCACCACGAACAGGAACCGGCGGGCCACCCCGTCACCGCCGGACGGGGCGGGCGGCCGGACCGCGAGCGGGTACGACGGCGGCGGCGTGAGGACCGGGTCGGCGTTGGCGCGCAGCTGCGCCACGACCTCGTCCACCAGCGCCCCCACCCGCAGCGAGATCAGCTGGTCCACGTCCAGGCCCCGGAGGAACGAGAAGACGTCCACCCGCCCGCCGTAGAACGCGCCGAGCTGCCCCAGCAGCACCGGCAGGTCGGTGCCGATGCTCTCGAACTGGAGGTCGGTGTGCAGGTCGGTGTCGCGGGTGATCGACCCCGCGGACACGCCGTAGTCGCCCAGCACGCGGACCAGGATCTCCGCGACTTCGCGGTGCACGACTTCGGGGTCCGCGGTGGTGGGCATCAGGTCCTCCGGAAGGGTGGGGGAAGTGGGTGTCGACGCGGTGAGGACCGGTCGACCGTCCTGGGGGTCGACGACGTGCCAGCGCCCCCGCACCGGGTCGCCGTCGATCCGGCTGGTGGCCGAGGGAGGGCCGTGCGGCACCAGCCTGGTGATCCGCAGCACCCGGCCCGGTCGGACGCGCAGCACGGAGCGGACGATGTTCTCCAGCGCCGCCAACGGGAGCGCGAGCGGTGGGGTCAGCGGAACGGTCCACAGGTCGGCGGGTGTCGGCTCGCGCACCACGGCCGTCCGCTCGACCGGGCCCGGGCCTTCCTGCCAGGTGGCCACGGGGATGACCGCGCCGAGCCAGCGGCCGGGTCCGGGGACGGCCGACTCGCGCGCGGCGTGGACCGCGACCGGCTGGACGTCGACGGCCAGCGGCTCGTAGCCGAGCCGGAGTTCGGCGACCGGGCCCAGGCCGGGCCGGTCGAACCGCACGTCCACGACCCGCCCACCGTCCACTGTGGACAGCGTGGCGGTGCGGCGGAGCCCGAGCGCTCCCCCGTCCAGCCGGAGGCCTTCCAGGCACACCGCGATGTCGCCGATCCAGGCCACCGAGGGCTCCTCGCCCGCCGGGTGCGCCCACACGGCGGAGGCGAGCGCGTTCTCCAGCAGCAGGCCGACCGGCACGGCGGGGTGGCCGGACACGGCGAAGTCGGTGAGCACGGGCGCGCTCGTGTCGTCGAACAGCACGTCGGCGACGAACTCGACGCCGGGCCGGAAGCTGACCGGCGTGCCGAGGTGGAAGATCCGCGGGTAGACGGCGGCGAACTCCGGGACCTCGCGGTGCAGCGGGAACCCGCGCACCTGCACGGGGTTGAGCGCGCTGCCCAGCGCGCCGAGGAACGTGACCTCGCCGTGGGCCGGGGCGAGCAGCTCCGCCGACCAGCGGCGAACGCCCTCCTCGGCGCCGATGGCGGTCATGTACCGGACGGCCGCGTCGTAGTTGGTGATCAGCCCCATCCGCTCCCACGTCGGCCAGCACAGCGTGGTGACCGGGAACGCGGCCCGCGCGTCCGCCCAGAGCCCGAGCCTGGTCAGGCCGTCGTTGGCCGCCGCGTAGGCGATCTGGCCGACCATCCCGCCGAGGCGTCCGCTCATGGACCCGGTGTTGCAGAAGAACTTCAGCGGCCGGTCGCGCAGCGCGTCGAACAGGTGCACGAACCCGTCGACCTTGGTGGCGATGGTCATCAGGAGGTCGTCGTCCGACATCCGCGGCAGCCGGGTGGCCGTGTCGACGCCCGCGTTGTGCACCACACCGGTCAGCGCCGGCCCCAGTTCCGCCAGCAGCGCGTCGACCTGCGCTCGGTCGGTGAAGTCGCAGACCTCGTAGTCCAGCCGCAGCCCGTCGGCCCGCGCCGCCGCCACGTTGGCGGCGAGCACCCGGCGCTGCGCCATCCTGGTCGTCTCGGCGCGGACCGCGGCCAGCGCGCCCTCCGCGCTGGCCCGGATCCACAGATCCCGTTGGTGGGACTTGAACCCGTCGTCGTCCAGCGCGCCCCACGCGTCGTCCGGGCCGGGCAGCGGGTGGCGGCCGGTGACGACCACCCGGCAGCCGTGCGCCGCGGCGAGGTGCGTCGCGGCGGCGAAGCCGATGCCCCGACCGCCGCCGGAGACCAGGACGACGTCGGAGGGGCCGAGGTCGACGGTCGGCTCCGGGCCGTCCTCGCGGCGGGGCGCGAGCGTGTACCGGACGCCGCCGGAGTAGCCGACCTCGTAGGAGCCCCACCGGTACAGCTCGCGCACGAGGACGGCGGGCAGGTCGGCGACGTCGGCCGGGTCGACGTCCACGACCTTGGTGTTCAGGTTCGGCAACTCCTGGTGCAGCGTCTTGGCCAGCCCGGCCCACAGGCCGCCCCACGGCCGGTCGCTCGCGCCCCGGTAGCCCATCCGGCCGCCGAGGTAGGTGACGGCGACGTAGCAGGTCCGGGCGGCGTCGGTCTCCTCCGACCAGTCGTCGTAGCAGCCGCGGATCGCGCCGATCGTGCGCAGCAGGGCGGCCTGCCAGTCCGTGGAGAAGTCCGCGTCCAGCGTGAGGTCGACGATGCCGTCCGGCCGGTCGCCCGCGTCGCGCAGGTGGCCCTGGCCGACGAGCACCACGCCGTGCGAGACCAGTTCGGCGCCGACCGCCGCCAGGGTCTCGTCCGTGCCGCCGATCAGCAGGATCCGCTTGCCCGCGAGGAGTTCCGCGGGCGAGGAGTCCGGTGTGGACGTCCGGCGCGGGTGCCAGACGAACCGGCGGGTGCTCACGACGGCACGCGGGAGGCCGTCATCAGCACGTTCGGCACCGGGCGCAGCGACGCCTTCGGCCACATGCCGGTCGGCCTGCCGGGCGTCGAGTCCATCCGCACGCGCCGCACGACGGTGGCGACGACGAGCTCGACCTCCATGAGCGCCGCCTCGAATCCGATGCACTTGCGGGCTCCGCCCCCGAACGGGTAGTACGCGTACTTCGGCCGGTCCGCGACCTGGTGCGCGGGGCAGAACCGCCGAGGGTCGAACGCCTCCGGGTTCTCCCACAGGCTTCGGCTGTGCTGCGTCACGTAGGACGACAGCAGCACCGAGCTGCCCGCCGGGACGTGGTAGCCGCCGATCGTGTCGTCGGCGACCACGTCCCGCGGATAAGACCACACGGCGGGGTAGAGCCGCAACGACTCGGACACGACCTGCTTCAGGTACGGCAGGTTCGGCAGGTCGTCGACGGTCGGCGTCCGTCCACCCAGGACCTCCGCCAGCTCCGCCTCCAGCCGCTCGCGCACCTCGGGGTGCCGGGACAGGGCGTGCAGCGTCCAGACGATGCTGCACCCGGTGGTCTCGTGGCCCGCGAGGAACAGGGTCTTCAGCTCGGCCAGCACCGCTTCGCGGGGCCACGGCTCGCCGTTCTCGTCGCGGGCGGCGAGCAGCGCGGACACGACGGTGTGCTCCTCGACCTCGCCGCGCACGTGCCGCTCCACGACCTCGTCCAGCACGCGGTCGAGCGTGGCGCGGTGCCGGGTGGAGGTCTTGCGGTACCGGGTCGGCACCCAGCGGGGAAGGAGCTGCGACACGGACCCGCTGCGCAGCACGGCCTGCATCGCGAACAGCGTCGCGGGCTGCAACTCGGCGGAGTGCGGTCGCAGGTCGACGCCGAGGAACATCTTGCCGAACACGCCCATGGCCAGCGTCATCACGCCGTCGGTCACGTCGACCGCCTCGCCGCGGTCGGCGGCGGCCTCCCATGCGGCGACCAGGTCCTCGGCGCACTCGGTGATCGCGGGCGACTTCTCCACCAGCCGGGGCTTGTGGAAGAACGGTTGGCTGACCTGTCTGCGCTCGCGCCACTCGGCGCCGTCGGTGGTGAGCATCCCGCGGCCGAAGAACAGGTCGAAGTTGCCGTAGAACTTGCCCCGCACGTAGTTCTTCGCGTTGTCCTGGAGGATGTGCTTGACCGCGGCGGGATCGCTGACCAGGTGCACCACGAACGGGCCGAGCGAGATGCGCACGATCCCGCCGTGCTCCCGCTCCATCGCGGTCACGAACCCGATGGCGTCGCGGTCGAAGCGGCCGAGCTGGCTGCCGCTCGGGCCGGGTGCGATTACCTGGTCAGCCACCGGGGTTCTCCTCGTGGACGGTCACGCCTGGGTCAGCGCGGCGGTGAGCGGGTCGACGTACCCGAGCGCGGTCGCCTCGACGTCGTGGATCTGGGCGACCACGCGGCCGTCGGCCGTGGTGGCGACGAACCTGTTGCCCGGCGCGGACCTGCCGACGGTCGACTCGGCGGGCGTGGCGTACAGCTCCAGCCCGCCGTGCCGCAGGACCAGGTCGTGGTCGTTCGCCCGCTGGTAGAGGTCGATGCGGCGGATCGACACCGGGACTGCCACCGGCAGCCGGTCGTCGAGCAGGGCCAGCGCCTCGGTGCGCACCATGGCGTCGAGCAGCACGGCGGGCACGCCGTACCGCGACGGCCGCACGTCGGCGGGCGCGAACCTCGCGCGCTTGCCCTGCGGGTGCCAGCGGGTGTCCGCGGTGGCCACGAACGGTCCGGTCAGCAGCACCGGCGAGGACTCCAGGTGGTACGGGTCGGGCAGCGGGACCTCGTCGTCCTCCGGCCACGGCTCCCAGTGCGGCGCGCGGGGGAACTCCCTGGCGAACCGCACGACGACGCTGCTCAGCAGCCGGTCCTCGACCAGCGGGACGCCACCGGGCGACACGACGTCCACGGTGATCCGCACCAGCACCGTCGTGACCCCGTCGCCCTGCTCCAGCAGCCGCGCGCCGATCCGCTTCGGCCCGGCGGGGTGCGCCTGCACGAAGTGCTCGAACCGCAGGTCGGTGAAGCCGATGACCTCCTGGTCCGGCACCAGCCGCGCGGCGGTCTCGGCCGCGAGCGCGACCACCCAGCTCGCGGGCACGGTGGGCGTGCCCCGGACCAGGTGGTGCTCGACGTCCGGAACGGACGCGGGGTCGAACTCGCGCACGACCTCGCCGGGCGGCCCGAGGTCCGTGGATTCGAGGTAGCCGGGGTAGAGCCGCCTGCCGAGCTCCAGTTCCGCGTCGCCCATGTGCAGCACGAACGGGTGCCGGTTGGCGGCGTGCAGCTCGCGGACGAAGTGCCGGACGCCCTCGCTGATCGCCATGTGCGTGTACAGGCCGCCGCGCTTGAAGTACGAGCGGGCCAGCGCGTCCGCGCCGATGCCGACGCCGTCCCACAGGGTCCAGCCGACGGTGAACTCGTCGGTGCCGGACAGCGTGGCCGCGTGGTCGGCCGCGGAGGCGAGGAAGTCGTTGCCGGAGCCGTAGTCCAGCTCGCCCGCGAGGCCGAAGTGGCCCAGCAGCGAGCCGAAGTTGCACCACAGCCTCGGCGGCCGGGTCCGCAGCGCGCTCTTGAGGTTGCGGTAGCCGTCGACCTTGAGGTCGCGGATGGCGCGGAACTCGGCGAAGTCCTTGTCCGGGATCAGCGCGGACCGGTTGCGGCCCGCCGCGTTGACCACCAGGTCGATCCGGTCGTGCGCGGCGAACACGGCGGCGACGGCGGTATCCACCGACGCCCGGTCCGTCACGTCGCAGGTGAGGTAGGTGACCCGGTCCGCGCCGCAGTGCTCGACCATCTCGGCGATGTTGCGGTGCGCGGCGCGGGCGTCGACCATCCGGTCGAACTCGCGGTTGAGGCCCGCCACGAGCGCGCCGCGGCGACGGGCCAGCTCGGCGCGGATGAAGTGGCTGCGCCCGGCGGCGAACTCCTCGTCGGTGCCCTCGAACACCTCGGGGCCGTAGCGGTCCAACGGGTTGCTGCCCAACAGGTACAGCCGCGGCCGGAACGCGCGCGCCAGCTCCTTGACCACCTCGGCGGTGATGCCGCGCGCGCCACCGGTGGCCAGCACGACGGAGTCCTCCGACAGCAGCGCGTCCGCCGGGTCGGCCAGGTCGACCGGCTCCGGCACTAGCACCAGCGTCTTGCGGATCGCGCCGCCGATCCCGTCGGTGTCCAGCACCACCACGGGGTACAGCCGCTCGGCCGCGCTCTCCCGCTCGGTCCGGCGCACGGCCGTCGCCAGGTCCGAGCAGGCGGTGAACAGGCCGAACGTGTGGCAGCCGGGCAGTTCGTGGAAGGTGCACTTGACCAGCGCGGCGAACAGGCCGTGCGCCGGGTGGTCGCGGCCGTCGGGTCGGGCGCCGAGCAGCAGCGAGATGAACGAGCTGCCGCCCGCGGCGAGCACGTCGTAGCGCTCCTGCACCACCAGGAAAGCGGCCTCGTGCAGCGCGGTGAGCCGGTCGTCGCCCGCGAGCACGGCGGCCGACGTCGACACCGCGCCGAGGTCGGCGACCAGGCGCAGGTGCCGCGCGGACGACCCGGAGAGCAGGCTGCGGACGGCGAGCGGGGTGCGTTCGGTCAGCTCGTGCCAGCCCGCGCGGGCCTCGCGCAGCGGCCGGGTGGAGATCACCACGGCGTCGTCCGGCACGTCGACCGAGGCGAGCAGGTCGGGGTCGTCGGTCAGCACGACCACGCCGGGCGGGAAGAACGGGATCTCCGGGCGGACGTCGTGCGCGGGCGCGGGCCGCAGTTCCGGCACGTACCGGCTGACCTCCGGGGGCGGGGCCGCCGGGTCGGTGTACCGGCGCGGCAACAGGTCGGCGGCCTTCTCGCTCACCGTCAGGTCCACCCGCACGCCGTCGCACACCACGCTCACCGGACC
>DATMCA010001188.1:0-5230 GCA_035559015.1 Umezawaea sp.
CGCTGCGGGTGGCTCGGGCCGTGCTGCGGGCTCCCCACCGGAGCCGGGCCGTGGTCGCCGCGACCTGGCGGCTGCTCATCCCGTTCCTGCTGGTGGGGGAGGTGGCGACGATCGGGCAGGTGCAGCGGCTGCGCGCCCAGGTCCTCGCCGGGCAGTACGAGGACCTGGCCGCGTGCGCGACCCACGTGCGGTTGGTGGGGCTGCCGGAGATCTACTGGCGGCGGGACGAGGACGCCAGGGGTGACCACCAGGTCCGGTTGGACCACCCCAGGGGGCCGCGGGCCCCGGTCCAGGAGCAGGTCTCTACCGAGGCGTGAGGACCAGCTTCACGCCCAGGCCGACGAGCACGCCGCCGGAGACGGTCTCCAGCGTCCGCCGCACCCGTGACCTGGAGAGCCAGGTCCGGACGTGGTGCAGGACGGTGACCACGACCAGGTACCAGAGGGTGTCGACCAGGACCCAGACCAGGGCGAACAGGAGCGGCACGCCCTTGCCCGCCTCGTCGGCCGGGATGAACTGGGGGAGGAACGAGATGGCGAAGACGCCCAGCTTGGGGTTGGCCAGGTTGACGACCAGTCCCGAGCGGAACGCCTTCGTGGTCGGTTCCTCCAGCGGCGGTCGAGTGCTCTTGCGGGCCGAGAGCAGGGTCTTGACGCCCAGGTAGACGAGGAACAGCGCTCCGGCGATGCGGAGGGTGTGGAAGGCGACCTCGGACGCGGTCAGGAGGACCGATAGGCCGAGGGCCGCCGCCACCGCCCAGCAGGCGACGGCGACCTCCATGCCGGCGACCGTGGCCAGGGCGCTGCGCCTGCCGCGGATCGACTGCCGGAGGACCAGGGCGGTGCCGGGGCCGGGGGACAGGGCGATCAGGAACGACGCCGCGATGAGGGCGGCCAAGTTGTCCAGCATGTCGTCCATGGTGGACGGGGGTGGCAAGCCGTTTTCCGGCGTCGCCGGACGCGGTGGCGGTCAGGGTGTTGCCCGAGTCGTGTGCAAAGTGCGCATTCGGTGAGCACTTTGGGTCGCACGATGGGGTCGGGACTTCGTTCGGTTGGTCGGAGAGGGTGGGTCGGATGCTCCAGGAGTACGGGGAGACGCTGGACGCGGCGGAGATCATCATCTTCGCGTCGACCGAGGAGTGGGTGGCGTGGCTCGCCTCGAACTTCGAGTTGGAGGACGGGGTGTGGGTCAAGATCGCGAAGAAGGGGTCGGGGAAGAGGTCGATCACGATCGCGGAGGCGTTGGACGGGGCGCTCTGCTACGGGTGGATCGACAGTCAGCGGAAGTCTTGCGACGCGGAGTACTACCTGCAGAGGTATTCGCCGCGGCGGGCCAAGGGGTCGTGGTCGAAGGTCAACGTGGACAAGGTGGAGGTGTTGATCGAGGCCGGGAGGATGAGGGAGCCGGGGTTTGCGGCTATTGCGGCTGCCAAGGCTGATGGGAGGTGGGATGCGGCTTATCTGTCGCAGAGGGTTGCGACGGTGCCTGATGATCTGGCGGAGGCTTTGGCCGGGGATGTTGTGGCTGGGGAGGTTTTTGAGGGGTTGGATCGGACTGGGCGGTATGGGGTGTTGTTGAGGTTGATGAAGGCGAAGACGCCTGCTCGGCGGGCTGTGTTGGTGGAGCAGATCGTGGAGGGGTTGAGAGGTGGGGGTGCTGGGGAGCCTGTGGCTGGGTAGGAGGACCCCCGCCGCGCGATTGTTTCAACGCTCGGCTTTGGTTTGTCAAGGTGGGAAAGATGCCTTGACAAACCAAAGCCGAGCGCGAAGGCGCTGGGGTCGGGATTGGAGCCAAAGCCAGAGCTGAAGCCGGAGTGGGAGCCAAGGCCGGAGCCACAGCCGGAGTTGGTGGTGGGGTGGGGCGGTGGGTGCTGTGGCTGCCGACTGGTGGTGCGGGGAGCTAGTCCTCGTCGTCGTCGGCGAAGGGGTCGTCTGAGGTGGCTGGGTCCCAGCTGAGGCCTGGGACGCCCCACTTGTTGGCGCGGATCATGCGCTTCGCCTCGCGCTTGTACCTGCCCACCAGGCGATCCAGGTACAGGTAGCCGTCCAGGTGGTCGGTTTCGTGTTGCAGGCACCTGGCGAAGAAGCCGGTGCCCTCCACCTCGATCGGGTTGCCGTCGCCGTCCTGGCCGGTGACCTTCGCCCAGTCCGCGCGGCCCGTCGGGTAGGACTCGCCGGGGGCGGAGAGGCAGCCCTCGAAGTCGTCGTCCGGGCCCGGCATGCCCTCGGGGAGGGCGCTGGTCTCCAGGACGGGGTTGACCACCACGCCGCGGTGGCGGACGCCCTCGTCGTCCGGGCAGTCGTAGACGAACAGGCGCTGGTCGACGCCGATCTGGTTGGCCGCCAGGCCCACGCCGTGCGCCGCCGCCATCGTCTCGAACATGTCGTCGATGAGCGTGCGCAGTTCGTCGTCGAAGACCTCAACCGGCTTCGTCGGGTTGTGCAGTACCGGGTCACCGGCGATCCGGATGTGGTGAACAGCCATGTCGACGAGCTTATCGGCGTGTCAGTTCGGACGCGCCGACTGTTGAAGCGACCGCGATCACGATCACGTGATGTAATTGACCCTTGGGAATCACACGGGATGGCTGCCCGCATCCGCAGGTACCCCGGCCCGTGAGGCGAGGAGCCAGATGGACGCCGCAGGGGCACTGGCGCCGGCAGAGGGGCCGGGCGACGGGTTGAACGGTCGGGAGCGCGAAATCCTTGCCTTCGAACGCCAGTGGTGGAAGTACGCGGGAGCCAAGGAGCAGGCCGTCAAAGAGTTGTTCGACATGTCGGCCACCCGGTACTACCAGTTGCTCAACGGCCTGATCGACAAGGAGGAGGCCCTCGCGGCCGATCCGATGCTCGTGAAACGTCTTCGCAAACTTCGCACGGTCCGGCAGCGCGCACGTTCGGCGCGCCGCTTCGGTTTCGAGCCGAATGGTGTCGAGCACCGATGAGTTCTCCTGATTCCCCCAGCACTTCCCACCCGGCTCGCGCCGCGGGGTTCGCGCTGCTCGGCGTGGCCCTGGTCGCGCTGGTGATCGGCGTCTTCACCCTGTTCACCGGGGGGGACGACGGCGACCAGAGCGCGACCGGCCCGTCGTCGAGCCAGCAGCCGCCCGCGAGCGGGAACCCGTCGGAGTCGGTCGCACCGCCCGCTTCCGGTGAGTCGCCCGCCGCGAGCACGCCCGCGCCGACCACGACGACGGAGACCCCGCCGCCCGCGACCAGCGCGCCCGTGCAGACCGGCGCCGAGACGCCGCCGCCGGGTGGGCAGCCGACCGTCGCGAAGCCGCCGGTGCGGGTCTACAACAACAGCACCATCTCCGGGCTCGCGGCGAAGGCCGCGGAAGACGTCGAGCGGTCCGGCTGGAGCGTCGCCGAGACCGGCAACTACCCGCAGGGCCAGATCCCGACGACGACCGTCTACTACCGACCCGGCACGGAGGAAGAGGAGTCGGCGAAAGCCCTCGCCGCCGTCATGCAGGCGCGGGTGGAGGCTCGGTTCGACGGGATCCAGGCGGCGCACGACGGGATCATCGTGATCGTCACCAACGACTACAAGGGCTTGCAGGCCTCGAAGAAGTAGGGCCTCACTGCTTGCGGGACTCGGCGTAGGCGGCCAGCGTGGCCAACTGCGCCGGGTCCAGCGACGGCCGCACGGCCTTGCGCGCGCTGGCCAGGTGGTCCGCCGTCACGACGACCGCGTCCAACGACTCGCGCATCGCCGTCAACGCCGCTTCGCGGATCAGGGCCGCGCAGTCCGCCGCCGAGTAGCCGTCCAACGACCCCGCCACCTCGTCCAGGTCGACGTCGTCGGCCAACGGGGTGTTGCGGGAGGTCGCGCGCAGGATCGCGCCGCGCGCCTCGGCGTCCGGCGGCGGCACGTAGACCAGGCGTTCCAGCCGGCCCGGCCGGAGCAGCGCGGGGTCGACCAGCTCCGGTCGGTTCGTCGCGCCCAGCACGATGACGTCGCGCAACGGCTCCACGCCGTCCAACTCGGTCAGCAGCGCGGCCACGACCCGGTCGGCCACACCGGAGTCCGACGACTGGCCGCGGCGGGGCGCGAGCGCGTCCACCTCGTCCAGGAACACCATGGCGGGCGCCGCTTCCGCCGCCCGTCGGAACAACTCCCGCACGGCCCGTTCGGACTCGCCGACGAACTTGTCCATCAGCTCGGCGCCCTTGACCGACAGCACGTTGAGCTGGCCGCTGCCCGCGAGCGCGCGGATCAGGAACGTCTTGCCGCAGCCGGGAGGCCCGTAGAGCAGCAGGCCGCGCGGCGGGGCGACACCGAGGCGGGCGAAGGAATCGGGGTACTGCAACGGCCACAGCGCCGCCTCGGTCAGCGCCTGCTTGACCTCGGTCATGTCGCCGACGTCGTCCAGCGTCAGCCCACCGGTCTGCAGCGTGTCCGAAGTGGACATCGACACCGGTCGCACGGTGTCCAGCGCGCCGACCAGGTCCTGTTGCGCCACACGGGGTTCGTCGTGGTCGCGCTGGCGCAGCGCGGAGCGCACGGCGGCGTCCCGGCGCAGCGCGACGAGGTCGGCGACCACGAAACCCGGTGTGCGGTCGGCGATCACGCCGAGGTCCACGTCGGACTCCATCGGCACGTCCCGCATCAGCATCCGCAGCAGCTCGGTGCGGCAGCGGCCGTCCGGCAGCGCCAGCGTCAGCTCGCGGTCCACCAGCTCCGGCACGCGCAGCCTGGGGTCGACGGATTCGGGGTGCGCGGTCGTGACGACGAGCGCCAAACCCTTGGTGCGCACGGCGGAGCGCAGGATGTCCAGCACGACGGTGGCGACCGGCGGAGGGGACGACGCGGGCAGCAGCGCGTCCACGTCGGTCAGCAGCAGCACGGCCGGGCGGTCCTTCGCGGACGCGGCGGTCACGGCGTCGGCGAGCCGCTGCGCGGTCGCGTTCGACTCCAGCACCGCGATGCTCGGCGCGGCCAGCTCCACGACCTCGGCGTCCACGCTGTGCGCCACGGACCGCACCAGCGTGGCCTTCCCGACGCCCTCCGGGCCGCTGACCAGCGCGGCCAGCCGGTGCGACGCGCCGAGCTTCGCCAGCAGGTCCGGCCGCAGGAACGCCAGGTCCAGCCACTCGGCGAGCCGCTTCGCGGCGTCCCGCTGGCCGACCAGGTCGGTGATCGGCGGTACGAACGCGGCCTCGGTGGGCGGCACGTACGTCGACGACACCGCGCGGCCCGTCACGGCGACCTGCGCCAGCGCGCCGTC
>DATMCA010001189.1:0-3773 GCA_035559015.1 Umezawaea sp.
CACCCGCCTGGTCGCGCTGCTGCCGATGGCGCTGGGAGCCGCGCTCGCACTCGCCGTGCTGCCGGCCACCGCCGCGGAGACCTACGTCGTCGACCAGGCGGCCACCGAGCAGGTCTGCGACGGCGCGGTGTGCGTATCGCGGATGCACGAGGCGAAGCTGGCGACGTTGACCGGCCCCGGCAAGGACGCGCTGCGCCTGCTGGCGAAGCTCCCCGGCGCGCCGACCACCGTCCGCGAGTACACCGGGGAGGTCCCCGTCATCGGCGGACGTCCCCGCAGCGCGGACGCCGTGACCGTCGTGTTCGACGAGTCGCAGTGGTCCAAGCCCACCGGCGACGACCTCACGCGGAACCTCGTGGCGGGCGCGGGCGTCCCGCCGTGCTACAGCGTGAACACCGCCGGCCCCGTCGTGCAGCGCGAGCACTCGGCCCGAATGGTGCTGGCGGCCTGGTTCACCGGCGAGCTGAAGCCCCTCGTGGGCAGCAACTACCTCAACGGGGGCTCGATGCCGGACGCCGAGGCGGCGTGGGCGACCCTCCGCGCCCTGCCCGAGGCCGAACAGCTGAAGCGCGTCGAAGCGGCCCGGCAGGTCGGCCTCTCGTGCGACGGCGAGCAGTTGGAGGCACTCGTCCCATGAGGTGGATGACCCTCTACGCCCGCTCCCGCCAGATCCCGACGTCACTCGCGGCGGCACTGGTCACGACGTTCGCGGTCTGGATCATCACCGACGGCCCGAACCCGCGCATGGCGGCCCTGTCCGTGGTCGCCGCCATCGCGGCCCTGGCCACCGGCCTCACCGGCCAGGACTCGCACCTGGACCGCACCGCCGCGCTCCGCTGGTTCCCCCGCCGCGTGGCCCACGTCGTCCTCATCGCCGCCGCGGCGGGCGGCCTGCTCCTCGCCTTCACCACCGACCTGGCCCCCGCGGCCTTCGTCCTCCGCGACAGCGCGGGCCTCGCGGGCCTCGCCGCCCTGACCGCGTTCGCCTTCGGCGGCGTCCACGCGTGGACCGCTCCCCTGGCCTGGCTCACCATCGCGTTCTTCATCCCGCAGTCGGACGACGTGCCGGTGCACGTGGTGACGTGGATGCTGCAGGAACCGGACAACACGGCGGCCGCATGGACCGCCGGGGTGCTCGCGGCGGTCGGCACAGGCACGTACGCGATGGCCAGGCTCAAGCACTGAACTCCGCCCGGTGCCAGGCGAAGTAGGGCTCGGACTCGGGCCGGTGGGCGGCACACCTACGACCGTGCACGCCCACCAGCCCGACCGACCGCGACGGTTCGACCGGAGTGGTGGATGCCCGCCTGAATCAATCACCCGCAAAGGCGAAAAGGTGGCTCACCGATGACCTGCCGCACCCCATTTCGCGCGGACCGGTCCACCCTCACCCCGTTCAGCCCACCCGCACTCCCCCAAATGCTGTGCTCACCAAAGAAATCACCCCTGAACAAGCACTCCTCCATGGCGCGAACAAGGCTGATCATCTACACAGCCGCACGTCCGGAGCCATATACGGATCACCGTAGCGCGCGCGAAGTGCTATGGACCGAACGGTCCTTTCATTCGAAACCATCGGGATATACCATTTCCGAACCCAATACCGAAAACGGTATTCGCGGTATTTCCCGTTCTTCTCACCGATCCGCCTGACGTGATCGCAACGATCGCGTTCGGAGCAGCGAAACGGGCCTTGCACCCGGTCGCCCGAGTGAGAAGAGATGGTCTGATGGATTCCGTTCGTCAACGTGGACGACGGCGCGCTTTCGGCGCGCTCGCCTGCGCGGTGGTGGCCGCGCTGGGCACCGTCGTCTCCACCCCTGCCACCACGGCGGCCCCCGCTGCGGCGGCGAGTAAGTGCGGGCCGTTGGACGTGGCGTTCGTGCTGGACGACACCGGCAGCATGGGCGGCACGATCGCCAACATCAAGACCGGGATCAACAGCATCGTCAACGACGTCGTGGCGGCGTCGGGCGGTGACTACCAACTGGGTCTGGTGACGTTCAAGGACACCGTCAACGTCGTGAACGACCTGGCGCCGGGCAACGCCGGGCCGGTCACGAACTACGTGACGAACGTGCTGGCCGCGGGTGGTGGTGGCAGTGAACCGGAGGCGTCGGACGAGGCCGTGAACACGGCGGTCAACCGGCTCCCCGCGCTCGGGCGGCCGCAGGTCGGGGACTTCAACGGGGTGTGGCGGTCGAACGCGACGAAGTTCGTCGTGCTCGTCACCGACGCGCGGCCGGGCGGGTTCGACGACGCTTTCACGGCGGGCACGGACGACGTGAACGCGGCGACGCGCGCGAACGAGGCGCTCGGCGCGGGCATCAAGATCTCGGCCGTCTACGTGCCCACGTCGAACACCTTCACCCCGACGATCGTGCCGATCATGCAGAACTACGCGACGACGACCGGCGGCACGTACGTCGCGGCGCAACCCGACGGCACCGGGACCGCCACGGCGATCCAGCGGTTCCTGAGCGACTGCCGGCAGACGGACGTGTTCATGCACGACCAGGCGACCGACACCGGGATCGAGCCGAACCCGAACGGCTCGGTGTGGAGCAGCCCGGACATCAAGGTCTGCCCGACGGCGGCGGACTGCCCCGGCAGCCAGCCGGTGGTCGGCTCGAACAGCTACGTGCACGTCAAACTGCACAACCCAGGCCCGTACGGCAGCGGCCCCGGACTCGGGACGCTGAAGGTCTACTACACCGCGCAGGGCGGCGCGGCGCTGTGGAACGCGGCCACCCTCGGTGACTGGACGGCGATCGGGCAGCAGAGCGTCGTGGTGCCCGCGGGCGTCACGGTCGTGAAGATCCCGTGGGTGAACGTGCCGGGGCCGGGTCACTTCTGCCTGCTCGCGCGGTGGGTGTCGGCGACCGACCCGATGACGTTCGCCGAGGTGCCCAACACGGTGCTCAACGCCAGGAACAACAACAACATCGCCTGGCGCAACGTGGACTCGATCCGGGTCAAGACCGGTCAGGTCGGCACCGCGCCGTTCGCGGTCGGCAACGGCACCCTCGAACGCATCAAGACCGATCTCGTCTTCACCAGCCCCGGCAAGCCGTTCATCGGTCCCGGCACGCTGGTGATCGACCTCGGCCCGAGGCTGTTCGAGCGGTGGAAGCAGGGCGGCGGCCAGGGCGTCGGCGTCAAGCAGGTCGGCGAGACGGCCCTCCAGGTGGTCGAACCGAAGGAGAGCCGCATCTCGGGTCTGCTGATCAACCCCGGTGAGCGGTTCGAGACGAAGCTGGCGTTCACCGGCGAGCAGCGCGGCGAGTTCGTGCAGCACGTCGTGCAGTTCGACGAGACCGGCGACATCGGCGGTGTCGAGTTCCAGGTGGTCGTGGAGTAGGTCAAGAGGGGCGGGCCCGCGGGCCCGCCCCTGTTGCCTGCTCACGGGGAATCCACGATGCTCCGCCGATGGAACTCGTGGAGCAGGACGTGCCGTCGGTGCTGGGCCGGATCCGGATCCGGGTCGGCGGCGAGGGGCCGGTGATCGTGTTCTGGCCGAGCCTGCTGATGGACGGGACCATGTGGACCGCGCAGGCTGAGCACTTCGCGGCCACCCACCGGGTCGTGCTCGTCGACCCGCCGGGTCACGGCGGCAGCGAGCCGCTGACCCGCCTCTTCGAGTTCTCCGAGTGCGCGCGTGTCGTCGCGCAGGTCCTCGACCACGTCGGCGCGGCCGACGCCGACTACGTCGGCAACTCGTGGGGCGGGATGATCGGCGCCACCTTCGCGGCCCAGTTCCCCGACCGCGTCCG
>DATMCA010001190.1:0-10683 GCA_035559015.1 Umezawaea sp.
AGGACTGGGTGACAGCGCTGACCACGGGTCCGTTCCTGGCGAGCGTGGTGTTGTACGTGGTGGTCGTGGGGACCTGATCGTTACAACGACCCGGCCGCTTCCACGATGGCCCGGTACACGCGGTCCACGTCCGTCGGAGTGGTTCGCCAGTTGCTGAATGCCGCCCGGAGTGCCGGAAGCCCCTGGTACGCGGTCGGTGTGAGGAACGTTTCGCCGGACTCCGTGATCGCCTGTGCCAAAGCCGTCACGTCGCCGGGTGGGGTGAAGCAGACGACGTTGAGGCGTACCGGGGCGAGCAGGCGGTAGCCGGGGGTGTTGGTCAGGAGGGTGCCGAGGGTGTGGGCGGAGGTGGTGTTGTGTTCGACGATGGTGCGGTGGCCGTCGGTGCCGTAGGCGGTGAGGGTGAACCAGGTCGGTAGGGCGCGGAGTCTGCGGGACGTTTCCGGGGTGAGGTGGAAGAGGTCGGGGGTGGTCGTGGGTGGGGGTAGGTAGGGGCCGGTGTTCTGGAAGACGCGTACCTGGAGGTCTTGGCGGCGGGTGAACTGGACCGCCGCGTCGTAGGGGACGTTGAGCCACTTGTGCAGGTCCACGCACACCGAGTCGGCTTCGGCCAGGCCGTCCACGAGGTGGGCGTGCGCGGGGGAGAGGGCGGCGAAACCGCCGAAGGCGGCGTCGACGTGCAGCCAGAACGGGAACTCGTCGCGGAGGGCCGCGATGGCGCGCAGGTCGTCGAAGTCGGTGGTGTTCACGGTGCCCGCGTTGGCCACGACCACGGCAGGCCCGTCCAACGCCTCCAGGGCGCGGCGGAGGCTTTCGGTGTCCACTGCCTCGCGGTCGGGCAGCGTGGGCACGAGGTGCAGGTGGTCGCGGCCGATGCCGAGCATGGACAGGGCTTTGTGGACGGTGGAGTGGGGTGTGCCGGACAGGACGTGGACCGGCCCCAGGGCTTGCACACCCGACGCCGCGACGGAGATGCCGCGCGATTCGCCCAGCCACTCGCGGGCGATGGCCAGGCCGACGAAGTTCGACATGGTGGCGCCGGTGACGAACGTGCCGGTGTGCTCCGCCCCGAGGCCGAACACGGAGGCCAGCCAGCGGACCGTCTCGCGTTCCAGGTCGGCGGCGCTGGAGTCGCCCGCGACGGCGTTCTGGTCGAACGTGCTGGTCAGCCAGTCGCCCGCGAGGGCCGCCGGGGTGACCCCGCCGGTGACGAAGCCCAGGTAGCGGGGGCCCGCGCTGCCGGAGAAACCGGGTTCCCAGCGGCGGGCGAACTCGGCCAGCGCGGCGTCGAAGCCGATGCCCGACACCGGTGTCGGCGCGAACGCCGGGGTGGTCGGCGGATGGGCGACGGGGCGGTCGGCCAAGCCCGCGAGGGCGCGTTCGGCGAAGCGGCGGGTCGTTTCCAGCACCTCGGGCAGCGGTTCCACGGCTCCGACGATAGGTCGGGCACCGGGTCGTGTCTCGGGCCAATCCGGCGGAAGTGGACTCGCCGGGGTTCACCGGATCAGTGGGACAAAACGGTCTCACACGGGGCCTGACCAGCGTCGCCCAATCGGGTCGGGCATCCTGGCGTGGTCGCGGAACCGGTCAGGTGGCAGGAGAACCATGAGCACCACGCCCGAACTCCTCGTACCCGAGAGCGTCGACTCGCCCGTTCGGCCGAAGCAGCCGGGCAGCGCCCTGTCGCGGTGGCTGCTGGCGAACCGGGTGCAGCCGGTCGGACCGGAGAGCGACGAGTCGCACGCCACGCCGCAGTCGTGGTGGAAGGTCATGTGCCTGACGGGCGTCGACTACTTCTCGACGCTGTCGTACCTGCCCGGCATCGCGGCGCTCGCCGCGGGCGCGCTGTCACCGCTGGCGACGCTGCTGATCGTGGCGCTGACGCTGCTGGGGATGCTCCCGATGTACCGCCGCGTGGCGAAGGAGAGCCCGCACGGCCAGGGATCGGTGGCGATGCTGGAGAACCTGCTGCCGTTCTGGCGGGGCAAGATCTTCGTGCTGGTGCTGCTGGGGTTCGTGGCGACGTCGTGGATCATCACGATCACCCTGTCGTCGGCCGACGCGACCGTGCACATGCTGGAGAACCCGTTCCTGCCGAGCTTCCTGCACGGGCACGCGGTGCTCATCACGGTGGTGTTGCTGCTGATCCTCGGCGGCGTGTTCCTGCTCGGGTTCAGCGAGGCCGTCAGCGTCGCGATCCCGCTGGTGGGCCTGTTCCTGCTGCTGAACACCGTCGTGGTCGTCGCGGGCGTGGTCGACGTCGTCGGCTCGCCCGACGCGCTCCAGCGCTGGCTCGACGCGCTCACCGCGGGCGGCGGCCTCGGGGACGTGGTCGGACCCGCGGTCCTCGCGTTCCCGTTGCTGGTGCTGGGGCTCTCCGGGTTCGAGACGGGCGTCAGCATGATGCCGCTGGTCGCCGCGGACGGGAAGACCGCGGAGGAACGCCTGGAGAACCGGATCCACAACACCCGCAAGCTGCTCACCGTCGCGGCGCTGATCATGTCCGTCTACCTGCTCGCGACCAGCTTCATCACCACGGTGCTCATCCCCGCCGACGCGTTCAAGGAGGGCGGCGAGGCGAACGGCCGCGCGCTCGCCTACCTGGCGCACGAGGAACTCGGCACCGCGTTCGGCACGCTCTACGACGTCAGCAGCATCCTGATCCTGTGGTTCGCGGGCGCGTCGGCGATGGCGGGCCTGATCAACATCGTGCCGCGCTACCTCCCGTCGTACGGCATGGCGCCGGACTGGGGCCGGGCCGTCCGGCCGGTCGTGCTGGTGTACACGGTGATCAGCGTGCTGATCACGGTCGCGTTCGGCGCGGACGTCAACGCGCAGGCGGGCGCGTACGCGACCGGCATCCTGGCGATGATGGTGTCCGGCGCGGTCGCCGTGACCATCTCCGCGGTGCGGCGCAAGAGGACGCAGGCCGTCGTCGGGTTCACGGTCCTGACGCTCGTGCTGCTCTACGCGCTGGCGGAGAACGTCCGGGAGAAGCCGGACGGCATCGCGATCTCCGGGGTGTTCATCCTCGGCATCGTGGTCGTGTCGCTGGTGTCACGGGTGTCGCGCACGACGGAGCTGCGGGTAGACCGGCTGGAGTTCGACGAGGCCGCGCGCCGGTTCGTCACGGACTCGATCGCGTTCGACGGCGCGTTGAACCTGATCGCGAACCGCAGGCAGGCGGGCGACAAGGCGGAGTACGACGCGAAGGAGACCGAGCAGCGGGCGATGAACCCGGTGCCGGGCAAGGCGGACGTGCTGTTCCTGGAGATCGACGTGGACGACCCGTCGGAGTTCAGCGAGGTGCTGCGCGTGCGGGGCGTGGAGATCGGCGGCCACCGCGTGCTGCGCGCCCACAGCGCGGCGGCGCCGAACGCCATCGCCGCGATCCTGCTGTCGTTGCGCGACACCACGGGCGTGCGGCCGCACTGCTACTTCGAGTGGTCGGAGGGCAGCCCGCTCGGCCACCTGTTCCGCTACCTCATCCTCGGTCGCGGCGACACCGCGCCGGTCGTGCGCGAGGTGCTCCGCCAGAGCGACGCCGACCCGGCCCGCCGCCCCGGCATCCACGTCGGCGGCTAGGCGGCGAAGAAGTCCAGCAGCAGCCGGTTGACCTCGGCGGGCTTCTCCAGGTAGCCGAGGTGGCCCGCGTCGGCCACCTCGGCGTACCGCGCACCGGGGATGGCGTCGGCGACCTCGCGGGCCAGGTGCGGCGGCAGCGTGCGGTCGTCGGTGAACCCGACCACCAGGCAGGGCACGGTGATCCGGCGGTAGTCGGCGAGCCGGTCGGTGAAGTCGTTGAGCGCCATCTGGGCCCGCACGCCCGCGCCGACGGACGAGCCGCCGTACTCGAACAGCTCCAGCCAGTCCTTCGCCGTCACGGGATCGGCCAGCGTCGCCGGGGACAGGTACCGCAGCGCGCTGAACGCCGCGTGGAACTTGGGCGGCAGCTTCACGCCCGCGTCGTGCAGTTCCCGTTCCCCCAACGACAACGAGGTGCGCACCGGGTCCGGACGGCCGTAGGTCGCGAGCAGCGCGGCGTGCGACACCAGGTCCGGCCGGGTCAGCGCGAGTTCCTGCGTCACGCGCGCGCCGAGCGACGTGCCCACGACCCTGGCTCGGCCGCCGCCCAGGTGCTCGATCAGGGCCCCCGTGTCGCCGACCATGTCGTCGACGGTGAACCCGCCCGCGCACTCGTCGGTCGGCGGGATGCCGCGGTTGTCGAACGTCGCGACCCGGTAACCGGCCCCGACCAGCGCGGGCACCTGGTGCGCGCGCCAGACGCCACCGGGGCTCCCGGTGCCCATGACCAGCACGACGAGGTCGCCCTCCCCGACTACCTGGTAGTTGACGGTGATCCCGTTGAGCGACGCGGACGGCATGCCCGAATGCTTACGGCAGCGCCGTCGCGGGTGTCAACGCGACCTGCACCGCACTTCGGTGTCCCGACCCGCCGGCGCGGTTCCGGCTACCTTGGAGGTTCACCGAGCGAGGGGGTTCGATGGCGAAGAACGGTCCCGTCTACGACCGGCGCGAGCAGTACGACCAGATCGTGAGCGGTCTGCTCGACGGCGAACGCGTGATCGCGGTCTACGACGCCATCGGCGCGGGAACCGGGTTCATCGGCATCACCGACCTGCGGGTGATCATCCAGGACAAGTCGTTCATCGGGAAGAAGGTCGCGCTCGTCTCGGTGCCGTACTCGAAGATCAGCAGCGTCGCCGTGGTGTCGAACAAGAGCTTCGGCGGCAACTTCTTCAGCACGTCCTCCATCGCCGTCACGGCCGGCACCCACGTGCACGAGATCGAGTTCCGCGGCTCGGACAAGGCCCACCACGTGCACAACGTGGTGCTCTGGCACATCACGCGGTAGCTAGGCTTCGGGCATGGGAGAACGGCGCGCCATCCTGTCCGGGTCCACGTTCGAGGAGCGGATCGGGTACGCGCGTGCCGTCGTGGACGGTGACTGGGTGTTCGTGTCCGGGACGACGGGGTTCGACTACGCCACGATGACGATCTCCGACGACGTGGTGGAGCAGGTCGAGCAGTGCCTCGCGAACATCGGCGCCGCGCTCGCCGAGGCGGGTTGCGCGTTCGCCGACGTGGTCCGGGTCCGCTACCTGGTCCCGGACCCGGCCGACTTCGAACCGTGCTGGCCCGCGCTGCGCCGGACGTTCGCCGAAGTCCGCCCGGCGGCCACGATGATGTCCGTCGGCCTCGCCGACCCGCGGATGCGCATCGAGATCGAGGTGACGGCCCGCAAGCGCTAGCGGGGGCCGTTGGCCGACCACTCGATGGCGGGGCAGCGGTCCATCACCATGGACAGCCCCGCGGCGCGGGCTCGCTCGAACGCGGGTTCGTCGACCACGTCCAGCTGGAACCACACGGCCTTCGCGCCGATCGCGACGGCCTCGTCCGCGAACGCGCCCGCGTCGGCCGAACGGCGGAACACGTCCACGCAGTCGACCGGGAACGGGATGTCCGCGAGCGACGCGTAACCCTGCTCGCCGTGCACGGTGGCCGCGCTCGGGTGCACCGGCACGATCCGCTTCCCGTGCTGCTGGAGGAACTTCGCCACGCCGTACGCCGCGCGCGACGGGTTGTCGCCGAGCCCGACGACGGCCCAGGTGTCGCACTTGGCGAGCACTTCGCGGATGGTGTCCGGATCGCCCCACGGCTCGTTCGTCATCCACCGATCGTACGTCGCGGACGAGTATGAACATTTAATGAAACACTTTCGCATCTGTCGCGCGTGCGTGATCCTGGGGCGCATCCGCCCGCCGCGGAGGATCCGAGAGGACTCTTGATGCGCGTCATCCGCTCCGCCGTCGTCGCAGCCCTGCTGGCCGGACTGGTCGTGCCGGCCGCCAGGGCCGACGTTCCCGCACCGGGCCAGTTCTACCTCCAGAGCGTCGCCACGGGCCTGAACGCGGCGGTCACCGGCGACACCGTCGAACAGCACCGGCCGAAGGGCAACGAGGACCGCCAGCAGTGGAACCTGCGCTCCGACGGCAGGGTGGAGGAGGGCGGCCGGTGCCTCGGCCGGTCCGGCGACAAGGCCGCGATGCAGGCGTGCGACAGCGCGGACACCCTGTGGGAGATCAGCTCCGAGGGCGACCTGCTGCGGTTCAAGGTGCCCGGCGCGGACCGCTACCTCAAGCCCGCCACCCCGTTGGCGATCGGCGCGGGCGGCGACCAGTGGTACCTGACGCCCGTGACCCCGAACCGGCAGCCCGCGCTACCGGACGGCGAGCGGACGCTGGACCAGGTCACGTTCCTGACGTCGCACAACGCCTACGCGAACGGCGTCGACGGCGGCTTCGCGCCCCCGTTCGTGAACCTGTTCCCCAACCAGGCGCGCGGGATCAACCAGCAGCTGAACGACGGTGTGCGCGGGTTCATGCTGGACATCCACCAGACCTCCGACGGCGCGATCCTGTGCCACAACAGCTGCAGCCTCGTCAGCAAGCCGGTGGCGCTCTGGGTCGACGTCCAGCGGATCGTGGACTTCCTCAACGCCAACAGGAACGAGTTCGTCACCGTCTTCCTGGAGGACTACGTCTCCGCCGACGTGCTGCGCGCCGAACTCGCGCGCGTCAACGGGTTGCAGAACGTCCTGTACCGCCCGGACCAGACCGGGGTGCGGCAGAACGGCTGGCCGAGGATGGCCGACCTGCGGGCGCGCAACCAGCGCCTGCTGATCTTCACCGACCACGGCGCGGACGGCCGCGAGAGCACGGGCGTGCAGTACCAGCGCGACTGGACCGTGGAGAACTACTGGTCGATGGGCTCGGGCGCCGGCGCGTCGGACTGGTCCTGCTACAGCCGCTGGGACGACATCCCGCTGTCCCGCACCGAAGGCGGGTTCCGCAGGCTGTTCGTGATGAACCACTTCCGGGACGTCCCGATGACCGCCACGGTCACCGACGACAACACCAAGCTCACCAACCGCGCCCAGCGCTTCTGCGAGCCCGCGGCCCGCAAGAAGCCGACGTTCCTCGCCGTCGACCACTACCACCTCGGCAACCCGAGGGCCGCGGTCGACACCCTAAACACCTATCGGTACTAGAGCGGGCTTCGGCAGCGCGCAGCCCGGCGCGGACAGCGTGAACGCGCTGTCCGCGCCGATGCACGCCACGGCGAGGTGGGTCTGCTGGCCGTAGCCGATGCCCTGCCGCACGGTGACCGCGCCCACCTCGTCGACCTCGCACGGGTTGTTCTGCGTGCAGCGCTTGCCGTTCTCGTTCACCGTGTTGTTGACGCCGACGACCTTGCCGCTCGCCGCGTCGACGATCGGCGAGCCGGACGTGCCGCCGATGGTGTCGCACGGCGCGGTGTAGCGGATCGAATCGCGCCACGTCCACGCGCCCTCGCGCAGTTCGTGGGCGAACCCGTCCAGCTCGCAGGAGTACAGCCGCTTCCAGTACCCGGACACGACGCGGATGTCCGCACCCGCCGCCGGACGCCTGGGCGAGAGCTCCAACGCCCTGGTCCCCAGCGCCTCCACCTGCGCGTAGGTCTGGTCGAGCCGGTAGAACGCCACGTCGGTCGTGGTCATCGTCGCGTAGGCGACGGACTTCGCCCGCAGCGTCCCGAGCGTCGACTTTCCGGTGGAGTCGAGCAGCGTGAACGTCCTGTCGCTCGCCTGCCCGGTGATCACCTCGCCCGCGGCCATCAGCTTCACGCAGTGCCCGTTGGACATGACCAGCGCCGTGTCGGTCGGCTTCGCCGCCGGCGTCCGCACCACCGCTCCCGAGCAGCCGCTCAACGCCACGGTCCCGGTGAAGTCCACGCCGGTGACCGCTTGCGCGGGCACGGGGGACAGGGCCAGCAGCAGGGCGACCACCAGCGAGCGCTTGATCATCTCGGCATCAAACCAGACGCGGATCTCTCTCATCGGCCGAACCGCTGCGCCCGATCGGGCTATTGGCCGTGGGTGAATCCCGGCGTCGAGTGATGGCAAGGCCGACCCGGTTAGGCGGTTAACCGATTTCAGCGCGAAAATGCGGATTCTCCAGTGAGGTAGAGCCACCGTTTCGAGTGAATCGCGGCTGACGATTCGGTGTTTCGGCTCACTCTGGGTGATTGTCGAACGCGCTTCCTCGTCGGCGGTTGGTGCTCCAATCGTTATCGTCCACGTGTAACCACATCGCATTTGTCAACGAAAACGGGCCTGCGGTCGACCGCTCGGATTCGACCGGCGAAGTGCATTGACCTCCAATGTGATCACCATGCGTGCGGGCGATCGGCTGAATGGGGAGAAATCTCGGCGGAAGTCCGCCCGAGTGGCGGTAACGAACATCGGTGGTCGCTCGATTGACCTCGCGACGAGCAACACGGAGCACGCGTCGAACAATGACTGTTCGGTAACCCGATGATTGCGGTTCCCTGTGCGGATCGACCGATACCGAATGTCGTCATTTGTCGAGGAGAGGCCATAGTGGGGAAAACCTCGTCGGGCGGAGCCTTGTTCGTAACGCCCGCCGACCTGGGGAAACTCGGTGCTCAGCTGGGAAAAGGTGGCGAGGCGACCGTTTTCGACCTGCCAGATCTCACCTATCCGGATGTGCGAGGACCGCTGGTCTACAAGCGTTATCACCAACCTCACGGTTCGCCGCAAAGCCTCCGCAAGGTCGTGGCCTCCCGGAACGCCCTGAACGACGCGACGCGGGCGGAACTCGACGCCAGGACCGCGTGGCCGGTGCGGGTGGTGGAGGAGAACGGGCACGCCGTCGGCATTGTCATGGGGCGCATTCCCGATCCGTACTTCGACCAGGTCATGCGCAATTCAGGGCCCCAGAAGCGGTTGCGCGAGGTGCAGAACCTCTTCGTCGAACCGGCGCTCGCCCGACGGGTGGGGCGGCCCGTGCCGACCGACGAGCAGCGGTTGCGGATCTGCCGCGATTTCGCGGGCGGGCTGGCGTTCCTGCACCGCGAGCTCAACGTCGTGGTCGGCGACGTCAACCCCAAGAACGCCGTCTTCCGGCTCGACGCCGAACCGACCGTGCTGTTCCTCGACTGCGACGCCGTGCGGCCCGCGGGCATCGTCGCCGCGGTCAAGCAGCTCAACTTCCCCGACTGGCTGCCGCCGGAGGGCGGCGCTCTCAACAGGACGACCGACCACTACAAGCTCGGACTGTTCATCCTGCGCTGTCTGTCGCCCGGCAGGTACTCGTCGGTCAACACCGATCCCGCCGCTGCCATCGCCGGGCTGGACGCCGCTGGGCTCGCGATGCTCCGGCGGGCGATCAGCGGCGCGCCCGCGGACCGGCCGACGGCGCAGGAGTGGGAGCTGCACCTGCGCCTCCTGCTGGGCGAGAGCCTGGTCCCGCCGCGGTTGGGCGAGGTCAGGCTGGACCGCACGGTCGTCCTGTCCGGACAGTCCGTCATGGTCGAGTGGGAGGCCCGGGACGCGATCGAGGTGGAGTTCACCGCGGGCGCCACGTCATCGCGGGTCGATGCGCGGCAGGGCCGGGGCTCGACGTCGATCGAGCCTGGCGAGTCGGGCTGGATCGACGTCCGCGCGGTCAACAACCTGGGGGCGGACCACCGCAGGCTCGGGCCCGTGACCGTGGTCGAGCCGCCCGAGGTCCGACCGCTGCCGGTCCCGATGCCGCAGGTGGAGTGGCCGCTGCTCGGCCAGGCCGGACCGCCGCGCACGGTGCTGCCGCCGCTGCCCGCGGTCGACGTCAGACCGATGGCGCCGCAGGCGTTCACCGCAGGCGGGCGAAGACCGTCGCTGCCCTCCGTGCCCGTCCCGTTCGGGGCGGGGTTCCCGTTCGACCTGAAGGCGATGTTGACCGAATCACCCGAGATCGACCTCGGGCTCCACGATGGCTGGGGTGCGGACGGATGAGCGTCACGATGTGGTTGGCCAGGGTGTCGGGAGCGAGGGTCTCCATCCTCGAGAAGGCGCCGGGCGACGTGAACAAGCACGCCGCGATGGGCGGTGTCCTGCTCAGCACCTCCGGTGTCGCCGCGGTGTCGGCGTTCTTCGCGCTGTACTCGGTGCTGGAACTGCCCGTCTACGCTGCCGTGCTCGCGGGCCTGGTGTGGGGCGTGATCATCTTCAACCTGGACCGGATGCTCGTGGTCACGATGACGCGGAGCAACGGCTGGCTGCTCAACCTGTTCGCCGCGATCCCGCGGGTCGCGCTCGCGGTGGTGATCGGGACGATCATCTCGATGCCGCTGGTGCTGAGGATCTTCGAGCCGGAGATCAACAGCGAGCTGATCGCGATGCAGGCCGAGACCACGAAGGCCAACCAGGGCAAGGTCACCGAAGCGTTCGCCAAGATCACCGAACTGGAGGGCGAGGAGCGGAAGCTGCTCGACGTCCTGTCCGGGAAGTCGAGCACGACCATCTCCGACGACCCCGACGTGAAGGCCGCCAAGGCCGCGCTCGACACGGCGGAGAAGGCCTACCAGGACGCCAACGCGGTGGCGCAGTGCGAGTTCGACGGCCTCCCCGGCTGCGGCACCGGGGTCCCCGGCCGCGGTGAGTCGTACGAGCAGAAGAGGCAGTTCGCCGACGAGAAGAAGGCGGCGCGCGACAAGGCCCGGACCACGCTGGACGAGGAGACCGCGAAGGTCACCAAGCGCCTCCAGGACGGGGCCTCCACCGAGACCGACAACGCCAGGAAGCGGCTGCCCGAGGTACAAGGCGACCTCGATCGGCTG
>DATMCA010001191.1:0-5387 GCA_035559015.1 Umezawaea sp.
CATCATGCGACGCGGCGGGAAGCAGGCCGAGATCTACCCGCTCGTGCTGATGCCGTCGGCCTTCGACGACGGGCAGGGCGGTGGCCGTCCCGCCGACCTCAACGCGGGCTCGTCGCTGGTCGACCTGTTCAGGCTGATCGACGACCAGAACGCGCAGGGGTCGCCGGACGCGTTGGACCACAAGGGAACGCACGGCGCCGTGTCCGTCCGCTACCCGCAGCTCGACCAGGTACAGCTGCTGCCGAACACCGTGCAGACGGCGTTCCTGTTCGGCCGCCCGGTCGGCGGGGTGCGCCGCGACGACCTCAACCGGTCGATGGTGTCGCTGATGACGTCGCTGATCGGCGCGGGCCCGACGGAGCGGGACGACCAGGAGGAGGGCGCGAACCGGCCGTACCAGTCGTTCGCGGACGGTTTCATCAACAGCAAGGTCGACCGGCACGCCACCGCGGACACCGGTGTCGGTCGCCGGGGCGTGACCACGAGCGCGGTCGCCGCGCTGACCACACCGCTGCTGGAGTTGACGGACGTGGTCAGCTCGCACCTGCTCGCCAACGCGGTCAACGAACTGCTCGTGCCGCCGGGCGCGGCCGAGACCAACAAGGCGCACATCCGGCAGTTCATCAGCGGGGCGGGCCTGGACCGGTTGCTGGAGGCGACGCCCTCCCGGATCCCGCCGCAGGGCAACCCGGTCGGCTACGGCTCGGTCGTCGCGGCGCTGACCGAGCGCGCCAACGCGATGGCCGCCGCCATCGACCGGGACAAGGACAGGCTCGGCGGACCGGTCGCGACCCTGGCGCAGGAGTTCAACCCGGCGGCGGCGGCTTCGTTGCTGCTGCGGGAGATCGACCTGTTCCGCTTGCAGCGCACCGTCTTCGGGAGCCGCGACCTCGCCGAGGCACTGGACAAGGGCGGCTTCCGCTCGATGCTGGAGACCTGGCGGGTGCCCCCGGCCGCGGCTCCGGGGCTGAACGCCGCCGTCCCCCCGCTGCCGAGCAACCTGCAGAAGAAGTTCATGCAGCGGCTGCGGATCGCCGACGAGCCGGTGCAGGCGGTCATGCGGCAGCAGGACGCCTGGTACGCCTGGCAGTCGCGGCGGATCTGGAACGCGGCCTGGAACGACAGCCACCGGCTGTGGGACCGGCCGTGGCAGGCGTTCGTCGAGGATTTCCGCGCCGTCCACGACGCGTTCGTCACCCACGCCCGCAACGACCCGGCGCAGTTCGACCTGCGGTCGAAGGACCTCTACAAGTCGCGGGTCGGCGTCACCTACCTGCTGCCGCCGGAGAGCCACGGCCTGGAGGGGTTCTACCAGTCGGTTCTGCTGCGGTTGAAGGAAGACCTCTCCCAGCACCTCAAGGCGAACGCGACCGAGGGGCACGTGCTGAACCTGCTGCTCGGGCAGGACGGCTGGTCCGAGGCGATGGCCGCGGGCCACCAGGACCCGGAGGCCGCGGTCGCCCACGTCCGCCAGCGGATCAAGGGGGTGGTCGCCGAGTGCATCCGCCCCAGCGACCGCGCCCGACCCGCGCTGGTGCCGCGGATGGAGGACCTGCTGGCGAACGCCGTGCAGCGCCGGGACAACACGGTCACCGAGTCCGACCTGAACAGGTTCCGGCAGAAGCTGGCCGAGCTCGTACCCGGCGGGTTCGCCCCGGACGGGAACGCGGCCCTCAAGGTGCTGTTCACCTACCCCGCCGCGCAGGAGGACGACGACGTCGAGCGGTTCCTCCGACGTGAGGTCTCGCTGCCCGTCGACATGGTCGGCGAGCCCGAGTTCCGCGCGGTGCAGGCCGACGCCATGATCGTCGTGCTCAACCGCAGCTCGATGGGCGTCACCGAGGTGCCCGAACTGCGCAGGGTGATCAAGCTCTGGGCCGAGGCGCAGCGCCACCCGCAGCCCCAGGACAGCCTGGCCTGGCGGCGCAGGCTCAGCCAGAACAGCGACTACCTGCTCATGGGCGAGCACGACCGCAGGCACGTGCTGCACCGGCTGCTCTGCGCGGCGTGGGACGGCAAGGTCCTGATCGCGGGCGACCCGGCCAGCCCCGACCACATCACCGTGGAGCTCGGCAGCAGGGAAGCGGTGTCGATGAAACTGGAGCTGACGCCGATCGGCGCGCTGTCATCGTGGGCGAGCGTCCTCCAGGCCTATGAGCGCTGGGTGCTCACCGACGACAACCAGACCCGGCGGAGCCTCGCGGCCAAGCTCATGTCGACCATCCCGGCCCAGGCGGACCGGTCACCGCGGCCACCGGCAGCGGAGTTCGCCGCCGTCGTGGACCTCGCGGGGCCGGAACTGCTGAAGATCAAGGAAGCCGAGCAGAACCGGGTGCTCGGCCAGGACCCGCAGCTCGCCGTCTTCCGGGAGTTCTGGTCGAGCACCCTGCCGGACGCGCTGTACCGGCACGTCGGCGCCACGTCGAAGAGCCTGCTGGACCTGAGGGAACAGGTGGACTTCGCGCGGGGCCTGGGCGGTGAGGCGTCGGCATGAGCACGTCGAAGATCGTTCTGGTCGACCTGCGCGATCCCCTGGTCGAGCCCCCTGACGTGCTGGAGGGCGGTGTCGTGGTCGTCGACCGCGCCGACGCCCTGCTGGAGCACGCGGAGACCTACCTGTCGCTGTTGGCCGAGGAGATGGTGACCGCGGTGGTGTGCGTCGCGGTCGGCGAGGCGGGGACGGCCGACCCGCTCGACGGGGTGGTGCTCGCCATCCCACCGGCGCTGCGTCACGCCACCGTCCTGTGGGTCGGCGATCCCCGGGGCGTGGACTGGGCGCCGGAGCGAACCGCTCCGCGTCGGGCCGAGTCATCGGGCGACTCGCTGGACAGCCTGGTCGCGGCGCTGCGCGTGCCCGCGCTGTTCGACCAGGTCGTCGCGGCGGCCGAGGGCTTGCCCAGCGCGGCGGTCAACCCGGGGATCCGGCTGGTGTCCAGCGCCGCCGACCCGGTCGAGCTGGCCGAGGCGCGAGCCGCTGCGGTCAGGTCGCTGTGCGCGGCCGAACACCCGACGGCGCACGACCTCGGCGAGTCGATCCGCCGCTCCTACCTGCCGAGCGGCCGGGAGGGCGCGGTGCTGTCCGGGCCGGTGCGGAAGGCGGGGACGGAGGCGTTGCGGCGCTTGGACCACGTCGCCGAACTGGCCAGGACGCTCCGGACGGTGAAGGCGCTGCTCTACTCGCCCCGGCCGACGGAACGGCTGGGCAGTCAGGTGGTGTGGGCGGGCCAGGCGGCGGAGAACTACCGCCGCGCGGTGGCGGAACTGCTCATCCGCGTGGACGGCCAGCTCCAGGTCGGACGTCCGTCCGTCGAGGACGTCGTCGCGCTCGGTGTGCCGAGTCCCCGCGAGGCCGACGGTGACGAGATCGCGGCGGACCTGCGGCAGGCGGTGGAGGCTCGGCTCGACGGCGGGGCGGCGTTGGGGCCGCTGGCCCAGGACCTGCGCTTGGTGGCCGCGAACAGCGGTCCGCAGGGGTGCACGACGGCGGTCGAGGAGGTGCAGCGGCGAGGTCCGCTGAGCCTGGGGATGCCGGAGTTCCGCGCCTGGCCGCTCCCGCTGGTGACGCTCCCGCTGATCTTCCTGGCCTGCGCGCTGGTGGCCCTGCTGTGCGGCCCCGGCTGGCCGGGCTGGGTGGTGGGCGGCCTGTTCGCGGTGGCGTGGTTCGGCTCCGGTTGGCTGCTGCTCGCCCGGAGACCCGGCCCGGAAGCCGAACACGGCCTGGAGGCGGCGCTCGTCCCGTCGGCGGTCACGTACGGCGTGGCCGGGGTTGTGGGGGCGGTGGCCGGAGCCGGTGCGGGAGAACTGTTCGCGGTTCGGGTGGCCCGGTTCCTGGTGGACGTCCCGCGGTGGGGCCTCCTGGGCTCCGCGGCGCTCGTGGTCGTGCTCGGCGCGGCGCTCGTGGTGGTGAGCTGGCGCTCGGCGGTGCGGGACTGGCGCGAGCGGTTGGGAGTGGCACAACTGCGGGCGGTCGTCGGCGATCTGACCCAGATCGCCGAGGACGTGACCGCCCGCGAGTGGCTGCCGATGCTGCGCAGGCGGGTGCTCGCGGCGGCGGCCGGTGAGGTCGCGGCGGGCCTCGGGGAGATCGCGGCCACGCTCGACGGCTCCGGTGACGCCCTCTTCGAGGCACCGGAGCCTTCGGCCAACGGCCACGCCCGGATGGTGCGGCCGGTTCCGCAGGAGCTGTACGCCGTCGTCCGCGGTGACCTGGTTGACGTGTGCCGGAGCGCGTTGGAGATCGCCTGGCCCGCTGCGGCGGCCGACCTGACAACGCCCCAGGGGGTGTACGCCCAGCGGCTGGACCGGCTGCTCGACGAGTACGGCGCGGACGTCGGGCGCAACGGCCTGATGACCGCGACGAGGTTCGGCAGCGGTGAGGGGCCGCGGAACGCGCTGATGGCCCGCGTCTGGGCCGAATCGCCTGCGGCGCTGGCCGCGCTGCGCACCGACGGGACCGACGACATGACGCAGATGTGCCGCAGTGGCCAACTCGGCTACCTCAGCACTGGCGCCAGGTCCGGTCTGGTCCGGATCGCGCCCGCGCGGCTCCGGCAGGTGCTCGAACGCGATGGCGCGCACACCGCGCTCGTCGCGGACCCCGGCGTCGCGTGGAGCGAGGGCGGGGAGTTCTTCGGCGCCGTGCGGCTGCTGCCGCTGCGGCCCGAGTCGGTGCGCCAGGTGTCGGGTGGTGTCGGCGGATGACGGAACTGGTGCGCTGCCGGTACGTGACCGGTGTGCTGGCCGAGATCGAGGTCGAGGAGCTCAACGAGTTCGTCACCCCCGGAGCCGCGCTGGAACAGCGGCTGGTCAAGGTGAACGGGAAGCTGTACCTGCGCAAGTACGTCTCGCGCGCGGCGGGCGGCCGCAACCCCCGGCTGTACGACCTGCTGCGCAACGAGATCCGCGCGGGTGCGCGGCTCGGCCAGGTCTTCCCCGACCGGTACCCGGCCGAGCTGCCGCAGCTCGTGGCGTACAACATCGACGCCGAGGAGCCGTTCGCGCTGCTGCGCGAGTACGCGGGGTCGCCCGCGGCCGAGCACGTCGCCCGGTTCGACGACGCCCAGCGCAGGCGGTTCGAGAGCGGCCTGCTCCGCGCGCTGCACCTGATCGCGCAGGCGGGAGTCGTGCACGGCGCGGTGAGCCTCGACTCGGTGCGCTGGGACGACGGGAACGTCCACCTCGTCGACTTCGAGTCGGCCGAACGCGTCGGTGAACCGCGGCGCGCGGGCCGGTCCGGGATCCGCTCGCCGGAACAGGCCGCCGGGACCGGTGTAGTGGACGAACGCGACGACCTGTGGGGCGCGGCGCTGCTGATCAGGCGGTTGCACATCGGGGACGTGCGGCAGGAGCGAGGCCGGGACCCTCAGCGGTTGCGGGAACTCCTCGAT
>DATMCA010001192.1:0-2109 GCA_035559015.1 Umezawaea sp.
ACGGATGATCTTGTCAATCGCGGGCTTCATCTCGGGTACCCGGAATACGGCGAGCAAACCAAAACTGAGCGGCAATCCGATCACGGTCTGCACGATGATCTCCACCCACGCGGTGGGAACAGGCGCTTCGATGCCGAGGAGCTTCACCGCGGCGATCGACACGCCCATCGCGATCGCGCAGCCGATCGCGGAGGCGACCACGGTGAGGCACACCGTCCACAGGGTGAAACCGGTGCGGAGCCTGCCGAGGCGGATCCGCAGCCACACCTGGCCGACGATCGCGCCGACCACGAAGCTCAGCGACATCGCGATGGACACGCCGACCGCGAGCTTCTCCGGCGGCGAGATCGCCAGGAACGCGTAGAGCAGGCCGATCCGGACCACCACGATGATCGCCTGGATCAACGTCGGCGTCCGGGCGTCCTTCATCGCGTAGAAGACCCGCAGCTGGAGCAGCGTGATCGCGTAGGGCACGAGGCCGAACGCCGACAGCGCGAGCGCCATGCCGATCCGGGTGCCGCCGGGGATTCCGGACGCGCCGAGCGAGAACACGCCGATGCCGATCGACAGACCCGCGACGGTCAGCATCGCGCTGAACGGCATGAGCATGATCGAGGACATCCGGTTGCCGAACGACAGGTCGCCGACGAGGCCGTCGACGTCCTTCGCGGCCGCGGCCCGGCTCATCTTCGGCATCAGCGCGGTGAGCAGCGAGACGCCCAGCACGCCGTACGGCATCTGCGAGACGAGCCACTGGTAGTTGTAGGCGACCAGCGCGCCCTCGCCGTTGAGCGCGACCCTCGTCAGCACGAACATGCTGAGCAGGCCGAGCCCGACGTACAGCAGGACCCAGAAGCCGAGCGTGCCGAAGTCGGCGAGCCGCTTGTCCCAACCCCAGCGCCACTTGAACTTGAAGCCGGTCCGCTTCATCGCGGGCACCAGCACCAGGGCCTGGAGGGCGACGCCGAGCATCGTGCCGAGGCCGAGGACGAGCAGCTTCGGGCTGCCCATCTCGACCGGGTTCAGCGAGATCTGGCCGGGCAGCACCCAGTAGACGGCCAGCGTGGCGATCACGACCAGGTTGTTCAGCACCGGTGCCCACGTCGGCAGGCCGAACACGCCCTTCGTGTTCAGGATCGCGCCGATCAGCGCCGACATGCCGTAGAAGATGATGCCCGGCAGCACGAGGTAGGCGAACGCCGTCACCAGCGCGGGGTTCGCGTCCTCGGAGCCGCTGGTGAGCGCGGAGGTCAGCAGCGGCGCGCAGGCGACCGCGATGACCGTGCCGACACCCAGCAGCACGGCCGACATCGTCACCAGCCACTGCGAGTACGACTCGCCGTGGTCCGCGTCCTCCTTCTCGGCGCGGACCAGCAGCGGGATCGCGACACTGGTCAGCACACCGCCCAGCAGCAGTTCGTTGATCATCGTGGGCAGCGTGGTCGCCGCCTGGTACGAGTCGTTCAGCACGTCCGAGCCGATGATCGCGATGAGCATCAACTTGGACAGCAGGCCCGAGACCCGGCTGACGATCGTGGCGATCGCCATCGACCCGCTCGCCTTGGCGACCGAGGGGCCGCTCGGCACCGGTTCGATGACCACGGTGGCTGTCTCGCTCAACTCGCACTCGACTTCTCTGGTGTGACGCTGCTGGCGTCTTCGGGTACCTCGACCTTGGCGCGCGACGCCCTGACCCGCCGGTAGATCCTCCGGGCGGACAGGAGCACCAGCGCGGCCGCGGCCGTGGCGGTGATGACAATGGTGATGGTTCCGTACGCGGAAGACGAGACCTCGAGCCTGACGGAATCTCCCAGTGCGACGCCCGTGGGAGTCGTGAGCTGGACGTTCACGCTGAACCGGCCGGACCGCAGCACCTCGACGGGCACCCGCACCAGCAGGTCGCCGCGCGCGGGCAGGATGAGCTGGGCCAGCTGGTTCGCCTTGATGCCGGGTTTGTCGTCGACCACGATCCGGACGGAGATCCGCACGTCGAGGCGGTTCTTGATGGTGACCGGGATCGGGCTGTCGCCGGAGCCGAGCAGGATCGGGCTGTTGGGCTCGACCACCGTCACCTGGCCCTGGAGCTGGGCGATCCCGTCCTCGCCGATC
>DATMCA010001193.1:0-9117 GCA_035559015.1 Umezawaea sp.
GAGCGCCCACCCGTCCTCGGCGCGCAGGGCCACACCGGACACCTCGCACACCGACAGCGGGATCGTCTCGGCGGCCTGGTAGTTCGGGGTGATCACCACGACGTGGTCGCCGGGGTCGAGCAGCGTGGTCATCGCCAGGTACAGCGCCTCCTCGGCGCCCGCGAAGCACAGGACGTCCTCGGCGGCCACGTGGTCGTAGGTGGCCGCGATCGCCTCGCGCAGCGCGGGCAGCCCGAAGGTCTCGCCGTAGCCCAGGTGCAGCGACTCCCACCGCTCGCGGCCGTCGTCGTCGGCGAGGGCCAGGAGTTCGGCCAGCGACAGCGTCTGCGCGTCGGAGGCGGTCAGGTGGTGACGGGCGGCGAACTCCCAGCGGGTGAAGTGCTTCTCCAGCCGGAATTCGGGAAGGGACGGCATGGGCTGGACAGTACTTATCGTTTGGACAAAATGTCCAGACTCGAACACCCGTTCGACCTGGGCTAGGCTGCCCGACATGTCGGTACCCGTGCAGGCGTCGCTGTTCGACGACGCGGAGGCCATCGGTCTCCGCGAGCTGACCGTGCGCCGGACCGTGCTGGACGCGGGGGCGTGGGTCGACGTGCGGCCGGGCTGGCTCACCGGGGCGACCGACCTGTTCACCGAGCTGGCCGAGACCGTGCCGTGGGTCGCCGAGCGGCGGCAGATGTACGACCGGGTCGTGGACGTGCCGCGCCTGCTCTGCTTCTACGAGGAGCTCGCGCCGCTGCCGCACCCCGTGCTGACCGCCGCCCGAGCCGCGCTGAGCGAGCACTACACGACCGAACTCGGCGAGCCGTTCCGCACCGCGGGCCTCTGCTACTACCGCGACGGGCGCGACAGCGTGGCGTGGCACGGCGACACGATCGGCCGGGGCGCCACCGAGGACACGATGGTCGCGATCGTCTCCGTCGGCGCCCCGCGCGCCCTGCTGCTGCGGCCGCGCGGCGGCGGCGAGACCGTGCGGCACGCGCTGGGCCACGGCGACCTGATCGTCATGGGCGGCTCGTGCCAGCGCACGTGGGAACACGCCATCCCGAAGACCGCGAAACCGGTCGGCCCGCGCGTCAGCATCCAGTTCCGGCCGCGCGGCGTGCGCTGAAAACGTTCGTACAACATTGTTCGCGAACAACCGGTGAAACTCCAACCAAAGCCGGTTGCCTTGGCTAAGTAAATTGTGCGGGAATTTTTACTCCATCCAGCCTGATGCCCACGGAACCGCCTTGCGCTACCGTTCGAATCCTGCGCCGCCATCAGGGTCGAGGTATCGGAAAGGGTATCCCCATGCTCACTGCGATGGCTGCTGCCGTCATGGCTTTATCGACGGTCGTGGCGCCTGCCGAAGCCACCGATTCACCACCGGACGACCGGATCACGGTCACCGTCGTCACGGTCAACGGCTCGGGATGCCCGGCGGGCACCGCGGCCGTGGCGCCCGCCGCGGACAACACGGCGTTCACCGTGACCTACAGCGACTTCCTCGCCCAGATCGGCGTGGGGGCGAGCCCGACCGACTTCCGGAAGAACTGCCAGCTCAGCCTGCGGGTCAACTACCCGCAGGGCTTCACCTACGGCATCGCCCAGGCCGACTACCGCGGCTTCGCCCACCTCGTGGCGGGCGCGAAGGGCACGGAGAAGGCGAGCTACTACTTCTCCGGATCCCCGTCCACGGGGGCCACCCACCCGTTCAGCGGACCGCTCAGCGACTACTGGCAGGCGACCGACAAGACCGAGGTCGCCTCGATCGTGTACGCCCCCTGCGGCGAGCAGCGCATCTTCAACGTCAACACCGAATTGCGCGTCAGCGCGGGCACGTCGGACATCTCGAAAACGACGAGCTTCATGGCGATGGATTCGACCGACGGTAGCGTCAAGACCACATTCCACTTCGCGTGGAAGCGCTGCCCCTGAAATTGTTTTCGGTCGACTAGGAACGTTTTCATCTCCCTCTAGAACGTTTTCATCCCGCGCCGCCAATCACGGTTGACCGCATTAGAAAGGTGCACCCATGCTCAGTGCGATCACGGCTGCCTTCATGGCCCTTGCCATCACGTTCCCACCCGGCGGCGCACCGGGCACCACTCCCCCACCGGACCACATCACGATCGACGTCGTGACGGTCAACGGGTCGGGCTGCCCGGCGGGCACGGCGGCGGTGGCCGTCTCGCCGGACAACAAGGCGTTCACGGTGACCTACAGCGACTTCCTCGCCCAGGTCGGCATCGGCGCCCTGCCCACCGACTTCAGGAAGAACTGCCAGCTCAACCTGCGGGTCAACGTGCCCCAGGGCTTCACCTACGGCATCGCCCAGGCCGACTACCGCGGCTTCGCCCACCTGGAGAGAGGGGCGAGCGGCACGGAACGGGCCAACTACTACTTCCAGGGCATGTCGCCCACCGCCTACAAGTCCCACACCTACAACGGGCCGTTCAGCGACGACTGGCAGGCGACGGACACCACCGAGGTGGCCGCGATCGTCTACTCGCCGTGCGGTGAGCGGCGCAACTTCAACATCAACACCGAGCTGCGCGTCAACGCGGGTACCTCCGACCCCACGAAGACGACCAGCTTCATGGCCATGGACTCCACCGACGGCACGATCGAGACGACCTACCACTTCGCCTGGAAGCCCTGCCCGTAGGCCTCCGAGCCGAAAAGCTCCCCGGGACGATCGTCCCGGTGCGAATCGAGTACCTGATCGGCCGCTCCGGCCGAGCCCGCGTCGCCACGCCGACGCGGGCTCGACCGGAGCTTTTCGTCGTCGCCGGCGGCGGCGGTCAACCCGCGCGGGAACCGGGGCGCGACACCGGGTGGCGCTCCACCTGGCCACCACCGAAGCGACACGCCGTAGGCAATTTCACCCGAGCGAGTGACAGGTCTGACGCCGGGCGATCCGAGGGAACCCGCTGTGACGAGGCACGGACGCCCGCGCGGCCGTCGGCGGTGCCCGGCCGGATGATTTCGTTTCCCGGACACTGATGACCTTGTTGGATACCATCTCGGTAGTGCGCGCGCTCAACCACGCCACCGGTGCCGAAGGCACCGCAGCTATTCCGTTAGCGCACTGGGTGGGATCGGGCAGGCGTTCCCGCCGGGCGTGTGGGTCGCGCCGCTGACCAACGGCGCGACCGCTGGTGCTCACCGGGATGCTCGGTCGTCGGACCGCGATCACGGCCGCCGGATCCGTCCTGCCGGCCGTCGGCCCCCTTCGACCTCTCCACCGGCCCGCGGGCCGAGCAGCTCGGACGCCGGCTCTGAACGGGATCCGCGGCACGACCGGCCTGGTGGCTCCCGTGGTGTGGCACGTCATCGTCGCGGAGTCGCGGAGGTGGGAATGCTGCCGGACGGAACCGCCGCGGTCCCCGAGAGGCTCGACAGCGGCTCCAGGGTGGTGCGCGGGTCGATCACAGTGCTGTGCGCGGACCACCCGGCCGTGTCGAACACCCCGCCGGAACCACCCGTCCGCCGGACGGGTGGTTCTCCGCGCGGAGCGCGCGGCCGTCCGGGGGTCGAGCAGCGTTCCCGCCACGCACCGCGGCTCGACGTGGGCGATCCCGATTTCCGCGGACCGCGGCGCCCGGCGGCCGACCACGCCCGACGGTGCTCGACGTCGTGCGCGGGACGCGGCCGGTCTTCCCCCGCCGCCGTTGCCGCGGCCGACCGAGAACCGAGGAGTGACACATGCGCAGGATGTACGACTCCGTGAACGCCGCGGCCATCCCGACCGACGCCGAGATGGTCGCGGGCTACGTGGACGGGCGCTTCGCCTGGTCCGCCGCGGACTGGGCCCGCTTCCCCAAGGCGGTCAAGGTGCGGATCTCGGCGATCGGCGCGACGCACCTCGCGGAGGTGTTCGACGTCGAGGAGGGCTGCATCTGGCCGCCGAAGAGCGTCATCGGCTTGGTGGAGAGAGCACGGGCCTCCGGGATAGACCCGACCGTGTACGTGAACCAGCACAACGACTGGGGTCCCACCAGGGACGCGTTCAACTCGGCGGGGGTGGCCCACCCGCACTGGTGGGTGGCGAGCTACGACGGCGTCGCGGAGATCCCGGCCGGTGCCGTCGCGAAGCAGTACGCCCACCCCGGCCCCGTGCCCGGCAAGTCCGCGGGCCCCTGGGAGACCGGCAAGCACTACGACCTCAGCGCCGTGGCCGACCACTGGCCCGGCGTCGACGACTCGAACGGAGACGACATGAGCTTCAACGACCCGATCACCAATCACGAGGGCGTGACCTTCTCCGCCGGCCAGTGGCTGACGTGGGGCAACGAGTACGCCGCCCAGTCGGCGGAGAACTCGGTGCGCGTGCTGGACAAGCTGGACGCGATGGCCGCGGCGATCGCGGCCATCGCGCAGGACAGGGAGATCACACCCGAGTCGATGCGCCGAATAGTGGACGACGCGGTCAAGGCGAACTCCGAGGCGCAGGCCCGGCTCATCGCGGCCAAGACCGTGTCGGACCTCAGAGTGGCGGTGCGCGAGGAGATGGGCACGGACAACGAGAAGCAGGCGGACGCGTTCGTGGACGCGGTCGCGGCCAGGCTGGCGGACGGCCGGTGAACGGCGTGGCGCGGTCGAGACCGGTCCTGGCGCACGCGAGGGCGTGGGGACCGACGAGTCCGCACACCGCGGTGCTGGGCGACCTCGTGCCGCTCACGTCCGCCGCCCCGCGGGGGCACGGCACTCCCCCGGCCTGATCCTCCGGTGCTACGAGCCCCCGCGCGCCTTCGGGCGGGCGGGGGCTCAGCATCATCCACAGTGGACCGGAGAGCGGTAAAACCCCGCACCGGCGGCACATCGTCGTGCCGCCGGTGCGGGCTCGCCGGAACGTCTACGCGCGGCGCCGCCAGAACAGGGCCGCCGCCACCAGCAGGACACCCACCACGACGACCGCGGCGGGGATCAGCACGCGGCTGTTGGAGGCGATCGACGCGAGCCGGTCGACCTCGGGCGTGCCCGCGGCCTGTGCCGCGTTCGGGTTCGGGACGCCGGGCCTCGGGGTGCCCGGATCGGTGGCCTGCGCGGCGGGCGGGGTGCCCGCGGCGGCCTTGGCGACCAGGGTCACGTCGGAGCACGAGTAGTAGGTGTCCGGGGTGTCCGAGTTCTGCCAGATCGTGTAGATGACCCGCCTGCCGGTCTTGCCCTCCGGCAGCTTCCCGTTCAGCACGTAGGCGTCCTTGGCCAGCGGCGGGTCGGTCACCGTCAGGAACGGCTGCTCTTCGAGGTCCGCCCAGCGCAGCGCGGCCTCCGGGCGGTACCCGTCCTTGCTCAGGTACAGCCGGAAGGTGCCCTTGTGCGGGATGGTCGCGCGGTAGGTGATCTTCGCGGCGGCGGAGACGTCGAGGGTGCTCGTGGGCCAGTCGGCGCGGGCGAGGTCGAGGCCCGCGTACTCGCGGAGACCCGCGCTGCACAGCTTGCCGTCCGGGACGACCTGGCGGTCGCGGCCCCGCACGTTGGCGATCCGGATGTTGTCCCACTCGGCGGAGGCCTTGGGACCGCTGGCGGACAGCGCCGCCTTGCACGCGGCCGGAGGGGGTTGAGCGCCGTCGGCGCCGCACGCGGCGGCTCGGCTCACCGGGGACACCACCGAACCGTGCGCGGCCGCGGTCCCGACGGTGAGAACCGTGAACAGGACCGCGACCGCGAACGCACACATCGCCCTTGTCCGCACTCGCCCACCTCCACGGGGGGATACGGACGACGGTCGGCGAACGTTCAAGCGAGTTGTTACTTGGCCGCTCCCGGCAGCCAGGCCTTGATCTTGTCGGCGTTGTCGCCGACCCACTTCTTCGCCGCCGCGTCGGCGGACATCTTGTCCTCGGCGATGTACTTCGCGACCAGGTTCTGGTCCTCGTTGGTCCACTTGAAGTTCTTCACCAGTTGGAACGCGGGTCCGTTGGCGTCGGCGAACTTCTTGCTGACGATCTTGTCGAGGTCGTAGTCCGGGTAGTCGCACGCGATGGCCTCGGCGACGGCGTCGCAGCCCGCGGTGTACGGGGGCAGCTTCACCTTGACCAGCTTGACCTGCGAGAGCAGCCACTGCGGCGAGTAGAAGTAGCCGATGAGCGGCGTCTTCTTCTCCTCGGCCTGCTTGAACGCCTGGATGAGCGCGGTCTCGCTGCCGCCGTAGACCACCTTGTAGTTGAGGTTCAGGTTCTTGACCAGCGCCTCGTCGTTCGTGACGAACGAGGGGTCGCCGTCGAGCAGCTGGCCCTTGTCGCCGGACTCCGACGTCTTGAACAGGTCGGCGTACTTGTTGAGGTTGTTCCAGTCGGTGATGTCGGGGTACTTCGCCGCGAGCCACGGCGGGACGTACCAGCCGATCTGCCCGGCGACACCGGTCGACCCCGCCGACACCGCGGTCTTCTGCTCCTCGATGTACTTCTTCTTCAGGTCGTCGTGGCCCCAGTTCTCGACCACGGCGTCGACCTCGCCGGTGCCGAAGCCCTGCCAGGCCACCTCTTCCTTGAGGTCCTTCTTGGTGACCTTGCAGCCGAGTTCCTTCTCGGCCACCTCCGCGAGCACCGCGGCGTTGGCCTCGTAGCCGACCCACGGGTTGACCGCGATGGTGAAGGTCCCGCAGTCGCCGGTGGCCCCGGACTGGCCGCTGCCGGTGTCACCGACCTTCGCGCCGCCGCAGCCCGACAGTGCGAGCGCGCAGGCGAGCGCGATGCCCGCGCCGCGCACGCCGGTCTTCCCGTTCCGAACCACGTGATCGAACCTCCTCGTTCCGCCACCTCGACCGTGGCGCGTCCACTGGGTCACACTCGTCCGGTCCGGGCGGCCGCGGCGCGCGTGAGGCGGTCGAGCAGCACCCCGAGCACGACGATGGCCAACCCTGCCGCGAGCCCCTTGCCGTAGAGCTGCCCCTGCGAGAACCCGGCCACCACGTCGTAGCCGAGCGCTCCCGCGCCGACCAGCCCGCCGACGACGACCATCGACAGCACGTAGATGAGCCCCTGGTTGGTCGCGAGGACCAGTGCCTGCCGCGCCATCGGCAGCTGCACCTTGGTGATGGTCTGCCACGCGCTCGACCCGGAAGCGGTGGCGGCCTCGACCGTCGTCGGCGACACCGCGCGGATGCCGTCGGCGACGATCTTGATCGCGACCGGCGCGGCGAACACGACGGCCGCGACGATGGCGGTGAACCGGCTCGCCGCGAACAGCGCGAGGAACGGCACCAGGTAGACGAACGCGGGCATGGTCTGCGCCGCGTCGAGCACCGGCCGGATGAAGCGGTCGGCGTTGGCACTCCGGCCCATCCACACGCCGACGACGACGCCGAGCACCATGACGGCGGCGGTCGCGACGAGCGTGGAGGCGAGCGTGGCCATGGCGTCCTGCCAGAGGCCGGTCGCGACCAGCAGGCCGAGGCACACCGCCGAGCCGATGGCGGCGCGGATCCCGCCCAGCACCACGGAGATCGCGACGACAGCGGCGACGACGAGCCACCACGGCGAGCCGGTCAGCACCGACTGGAGCGGGTCGACGAGGACCAGCGTCACGAAGTCCTTGAGCCCGTTGGTGATCCCGGACAGGTTGCTCTGCACCCAGTCGGTCGCGGTGGCGACGCCCTTGGCGATGGAGCTGCCGATCTCCACGTCCGAAGGGAACTCCGCCGCCCACACGTAGGTGTAGGACAGCCAGATCGCGACGGCCGTGAGCGCTCCCCCGCCGATCAGCCCGCCCGTGCGGACCTTGGCGGCCAACGGGTTGCGGTTCTGCCGGGCGCGTTCGACCCTGGTGCCCGCCGCCGTCGTGACGCGGTCGAGCACGATCGCCAGCACGACGATCGCCAGGCCCGCGTTGAACGCCGTGCCGACGTCGAGGGTCTGGAGCGCCTTGATCACGGTCTTGCCGAGGCCGGGCGCGTCGATCAGGGCGGCGATGGTGACCATGGACAGCGCGGCCATCATCGTCTGGTTGACGCCCAGGATGATCGTGCGCTTCGCCGTGGGCAGCAGGACCTTGCCCAACGTCTGCGCGCGCGTGGCGCCCAGCGACTCACTGGCCTCCACGGTGTCGCCGGGGACGTTGCGGATGCCGTAGGCGGTGAGCCGGATCGCGGGCGGTGCCGCGTAGATCAGCGTCGCGATCGTCGCCGACGCCGGGCCGATGAGGAAGAACAGCGTCAGCGGCGCGAGGTAGACGAACGTCGGCATGGTCTGCATGAAGTCCAGCACCGGCGTGATGACCTTGTTGAAGCGGTCGGACAGGCCGGCCCAGACGCCGAGCGGGATGCCGAACAGCAGCGCGATGACCACCGCCGCGAGGGTCAGGGCGAGCGTGTCCATGCTCTCCTGCCACAGCCCCTGGAGGCCGAGGAAGGTGAACCCGGCGGCGGCGAGCAGCGCGACCCGGAGGCCACCGGCCGCGTACGACACGAACGCGGCCAGCGCGACGACGCCCAGCCAGCCGATCAGCGGCAGCGGCCTGCCGAACGAGGGCTGGGCGATCAGCGACTGGAGGAGCACGACGAACTCGTCGATGACGAGCCGGATCTCGTTGAAGAAGTACAGGAACAGCGGGTTGGTGTTGCGGCTCGCGCCGATCGCGTCGTTGAGGTCGTTGAGGCTCTGGTGCAGCGGCGTGAGCTGGGCCGGGCCCAGCGCGAGCGTGTGCAGCCCCTTCAGCGCGGCCCACAGCGCCAGCCACAGGGCGAGGACCAGCGCGACCACCGCGCCACGGCTCGGGCGGCGGAAGTCCACTCCGGACACCGCGACGGCTGCCATCAGGCGTCCGCCTCCTGCCCCGCCACGACGGCGAGGATCTCCTCGTCGCCGACGATGCCGAGCAGCTCGCCGTCCCGCACGACCTTGACCGGCGCGGCTGCCGCGAGCACCGCGCGGGTGGCGTCGCGCACCACGACGTCCGGCCCCAGTTCGGGACCGTCCATGACGTCGTCGGGACGCGGGTCGCGCATGATCCACTTGAGCGTCAGGACGTTCGCGCGCGGCACGTCCCGGACGAAGTCGCGCACGTAGTCGTCCACCGGCGCGCCGACCAGCTCGTCACCGGTGCCGACCTGCACGACCTTGCCGTCGCGCATGATCAGGATCCGGTCGCCGAGCTTGAGCGCCTCGGACAGGTCGTGGGTGATGAACA
>DATMCA010001194.1:0-7214 GCA_035559015.1 Umezawaea sp.
CGAGACGATCGTGCTGGGCACCACGCGGCTGCGCGTCCTGGAGGACGGCAGCAACACCGGGCACCGCCTCGGGATCGCCGAGTCCGTGCTCGCCCCGCACACCCCCGGACCGCCGCAGCACCGCCACGCCCAGCACGACGAGGGCTTCTACGTCATCTCCGGCGCGGTGCGGTTCACCGTGGGGGACAAGGACTACGACGCGACCGCGGGCACGCTCGTGATGGTCCCGCCCGGCGCCCCGCACACGTTCGCCAACGTGACCGACGAGCCCGCCGTCATGCTCAGCACCTTCACGCCCGACCTGTACGTGCAGTACTTCCGCGACCTCCAGGACATGATCGCCGGCGGTGAGGCGATGACGCCCCAGGCCAACATCCGGGTGATGAGCCGCTACGCCACCGAACCCGCCTGACACCACCGAACCCCACCTCGAACGGAAGCCATGAACGTCGCTTATTGGATCGTCGCCGGTCTGCTCGCCCTCTTCTACGTCTACGGGGGCGGGGTGAAGGTGATCCGGACCCGTGATCAGCTCCGACCGATGATGGCCTGGGTGGACCGCGTGCCGATGCCCGCCGTCCGGGCCATCGGGGTGCTGGAACTGCTCGGCGCGCTCGGGCTGGTCCTGCCGCCGCTGACCGGTGTCGCGCCCTGGCTCGCGCTGGTCGCGGCCACCGGGTTGGTGCTCCTCCAGCTCGGGGCGATCCCGGTCCACCTGACCGGCGGAGACCGTCGGATCGCCCTCAACGTCGTGCTCGTCCTCGTCGCCGCTGCGACCGCGTGGTTGGCGACGACATGGCTGTGACCCCGCGCGCGATCTCGTTGAGCTGCCAGCGCTACGACCACACCGCGGCCCTGCTCGACGGCAGGGTGGACGTGGAGGGCGTCGAGTTCCGCACCGAGGAGAGCGACGACGTCGCGGACCTGTTCAGGCGCACGGTCGAGCGCCGCGAGTTCGACTTCGCCGAGCTGGGCTTCACCTTCCTGCTGCGGAGCATGGACCTCGAAGACCCGCCGTTCGTGGGGATCCCGGTGTTCATGATGAGGAAGTTCCAGCACTCGGTGGTCTACGTCAACGAGGCGAGCGGCATCACCGAGCCCTCGGGCCTCGCGGGCGCGACCATCGGCGAGTTCGCCGTGTACGGCCACGACATGGGGATCTGGCCGAAGGGCATCCTGGCCGACGAGCACGGCTTCGCGCCGGAGCGCAGCCGCTGGCTGGTCGGTGGGACCGACGAACCCATGGCGCCCATGGACTTCGTCCCCCAGCGCCACCCGGACGCCGTCGACGTGCGCCACATCGGTGACGGCGACGCGCTCGGCCCGATGCTGGAGGCGGGCCGGATCGACGCCCTGATCTCCGCGGTCCCACCGGCCGCGGTGCTCCGGGGGGATCCGGGGGTGCGGCGGCTGTTCGCCGACGCCGACGACCTGGAGGCCGACTACCACCGGCGCACGGGGATCTTCCCGATCATGCACCTCGTGGTGGCCCGTCGAGAACTCGTCGACGCCACACCGGGTCTGGCGACGGCGGTGTACGAGGCCTTCGGCACCTCCAAGGCCCTCGCCGAGCAGGCCTACCGCGCCGATCGGTCCCCCGAGCCCCCGACGCCCTGGTTCACCCAGCTCCTCGACCGCGACGGTCGGCTCGCCGACGACGGACGCAACGACTACGGGATCGCCGCGAACCGAGCCGCCCTCGACACGTTCCTGCGGTACCACCACGAGCAGGGGCTCTCGGACCGTCAACTCCGCTGCGAGGACATCTTCGCCGCCGAGCTCCTGGACTCCTGACCCCGTGTGCGCTGGAGGAGGGCGACCGCGGAGGCGCTGATCAGCAGGCCCAGCACGGTCGTGAGCCGGATCGGGTGGCCGAACATCGGGACCGCCCACAGGGCCGTGGTGGCCGGGGTCAGGTAGAGGAGGGTGCTGGCGTGGGCGGCCCCGTCGCGGCTGGTGACCAGGTAGTAGAGGCCGTAGCTCCCGATGCCCGCCGCGGTCGCCCACGCCACCGCGGTCCAGAAGCCGGTGGTGGGCGGGGGAGTGAGGGTGCCCGCGGCGGCACTGTAGGTGGTGAAGAAGGCCGCGGTGAAGAAGGCTTGGACGGCCAAGGTCTGCGACAGCGGTGGTGAGGACCACCGCTGTCGCAGCAGGGTTCCGGCGGTGAGGGACAGCATCGCGACCAGCGGGAGGAGCAGTGCCGTGAGGGAGACTCCGGCGCTGAGGTCTCCGGCCGCGGTCAGGGCGACGCCGGTCGTGCCCAGCGCCGGCCCCGCCAGGTGTCCGGCCTTCCAGCGCCGAGAGTCCAGCACGACGGCGGCCGCGAGCACGAGGGCGGGTTGCAGGGAGGCGATGAGGGCGGACGTGCCCGCGGGAACGCCGGCGGCGGCAGCCTGGAAGACCCCTCCCAGGTACAGGCACTGGCACAGCAGGGCCAGCACGGCCTGGTGGAGCCAGTCCCGTCGGGTCAGCCGGGTGAGCGCGCGCAGCGCCCACGGGAGCAGGACGACGGCGGTCGCCAGGCACCGCCAGGCCAGCACGGTGCCCGCGGCGGCGTGCCGGGCGCCCAGCTCGGCGCCGATGAAGCCCGAACTCCACACCACGACCAGGGCCGCACCGCGCAGTGGAGCGCTCGTCCTCGAAGTGTCCATACCCGGCAGGTAACCATACCGGTTGGTATACTCGCAGTGCACCGACCGAGGAGCTGCCCGTGCCCACGATGCCGACCACGCTCGACGAGACCACCCCCGCTCCGCTGCGTGCGGTGTTGCGGCCGCTGCCGGAGATGACCAAGGCGGGCACGCGGCTGCTGGACGCGGCCAGCGACCTGTTCTACGACCGCGGCGTGCGGGCCGTCGGCGTGGACCTGATCGCCGAAACCGCCGGGACGACCAAGAAGACCCTGTACGACAGGTTCGGGTCCAAGGACGCCCTCGTCGCGCTGTACCTGCTGCGGCGGGCCCACCGGTGGCGCGAGTACCTGCTGACCCGGCTGGCCGAGGCCGAGCAGGCCGGTGATCGGGGCGAGTCGCCGGTGCTGCTGGTCTTCGAGGTGTCGCGGACGTGGATGGGAACCCAGCGGCGCGGGTGCGCCTTCGTCAACGCCTACGCCGAGCTCGGTGACGGCGACCACCCGGCCGTGCCCGTCATCCGCGCCGAGAAGGCGTGGATGCGCACCCTGTTCGACACGCTCGCCGGTGACGTCGTCCTGGGCGCCCACCTGCACCTGCTCTACGAGGGGACCCTCGTCCTGCTCACCGCGGGCGCCAATCCCCTGGCGGCGGAGGAAGCGCGCGCGGCGGTGCTGGTCGCGATGGCCGCCGCACGCTCCTAAGAGGACCGGAACTCGTAGGTCCCGGAGCCGACCCGGTAGGTGGCGTAACCGTTCCGCGTGTTCTCGAACGCCGCGCCGGTCGGAGCGGTGACCCGTCGCCCGTCGCGCACCGGCACGAGGACCTCGCCCGTCGCGCCGACGGGAACGGTGACGCGCAAGGTGAAGCGGTCGCCGTCACGGGTCCAGGCCGAGCGCACCAGGCCGAGCGGGGACGTGACCTCGGCGGACGCGCGCTTCAGGTCGCCCACGGGGAACGGCTGGATCCTGACCGCCGTGTAGCCCGGCGCCGCGGGTTCGATGCCCGCGACGTCCTGGTACAGCCAGTCGTCGACGGTGCCCATGAACGCGTGCTGCCGGGACCGGGATCCGGCGGGCCACTCCTCCCACATCGTCGTGGCGCCCAGGGCCTGGAACCAGTAGCCCCAGCCGGGGTACGTCGGGTTCGTCGCGAGGCGGTAGGCGAGGTCGGAGTTCCCGGTGTCCGTGAGCACCGGGAGGATGAGCTTCGTGCCCAGCGCGCCGGTGTTCAGGTGGACGCCACGACCGTTGACGTCGGCGACGAGGTTCGCGACCACGGTGGCGCGGTTCGCCTCCGGCACGATGCCGAGGCTCAACGGCAGCAGGTTCGAGGTCTGGCGGTAGCCCGCCGCGGGGTCGTCGTAGTAGGCGCCCTTCGACGCGTCGAAGAACGTGGCGTTGAAGGCGCTGGCGATCGTGGTGGCCAGGCCGTCGAAGCGCGCCGCGTCGGCGCCGTTCCCGAGGGCGCGGGCGATCTCCGCCATCGCCGTGGTGGTCTTGTGGAGGTAGGCCGTGCCCGCGAGCCGCGCGCCCTCGGGAGGCATGGCGAAACCGGGGGAGAGCCAGTCGGCGTAGCTGCCGCCGGTGTAGATGTAGCCGGTCCGCGCGATGCTGTTCTCGAAGAACCCCAACCACGACTTCATCGCCGCGTAGTTCTCCCGCAGCGGCCGGAGATCGCCGTAGTACCAGTAGAGGTCTCGGTTCACGAGGACGAAGCTCGCGGTCCACACCGGGTCGACGACCTCTTTGGCCCCCGCGGTTCCCGGCACGGTCTGGCCGATGTTCCCGGTGGGCGTCTGGTCGTCCCGGTGGGCGCGCATCCAGTTCTCGTAGAAGTCCCGCATGTCGAAGCTCGCGATGGCGGAGTCGGCGGCCAGCATGCCGTCGGCGGTGTAGGGCCGCTTCTCGTACATCGGGGTGTCGGTCGGCACCGAGTGCAGGTTGTTCAGGATCGTGTTCGCCTGCGCGACGTGGTAGCGGTTGAGCAGGTCGCTCGAACTGGTGAAGTCACCGGTCTTCGCCACGGCCGTGTGGACGCGCTGCGCGGTCACCGACGTGACGGTGACGCCCTCGGGCGCGACGACCTGCACGTACTGGAACCCGGCGTAGGAGTAGCTCGGCGTGAACGACTCGGGCCCGCCGCCCTTCAGGACGTAGGTGTACTTCTGCAGCTGCATGCCGAACCCGCCGACGTTGTTGACGGTGCCGTCGTCGTTCAGCTTCTCGCCGTAGGTGATCGTCACCTGCGAGCCCGCCGGTCCGCGCACGGCGACACCCGCCCAGCCCGCCGTCGGGGTGCCGTAGTCGTGGACCGTCGTTCCGGCGGCCGGGGTGGTGACCTTCCCGGCCTTCAGCGTGTCGGTCACCTTGATCGGCGGGAACGACTGCGCCTTCAGCTCGCCCGCCGGCGCGGGGACGACGCGCGCCGGGTTCCAGCCGGAGTCGTCGAACCCGGCCCGGTTCCAGCCCGGCTGTTCGAGGCGGGCGTCGTGGGTTTCGCCGAACCACAGCGATTCCGAGGTGGTGGGGCCGTCGGCGACCGTCCAGCTGCCGTCGCTGACGACCTGCGCGCGCGTGCCGTCGACGTAGGTGATGTCGAGCTGGAGCTTCAGCTTCGGCTCACCGTGCCACGGTGAGCTCACCCACTCGTCCGGGTTCGTCATGGCGTAGTAGCCGCGCCCCAGGCTCACGCCGATCGCGTTGTCCCCGGCCCGCAGCGCCTTGGTCACGTCGTACGTCGCGTAGAGGTCCGTCTTGTCGTACACGGTGAACGCCGGGTCGAGTTCGTGGTCGCCGACCCGCTCGCCGTTGAGGTAGAACTTGTAGTAGCCGAGGCCGATGACGTAGGCGCGGGCGGACCCGATCCGCTTCACCGCCGTGAAGTCCTTGCGCAGCAGCGGTTCCGGTGCGGGTGCGACGGAGACCGAGTTCCCCCACGGGCCCGAGCCGTAGGCGGCGGCGACCAGTGCGGCCTGCCACGTCGAGTCGTCGAAGGCCACCTGCTGCCATCCCGGAACGTCCACTTCGGACGAACGCCAGGTCGCGTCGGTGACGATGTCGACCGGGGCCGCTCCCGCTACCTCGACGTGGAGCCTGGCGACGAGCCCCGACGGTCCCGGCTGGGCGTTGGCGGCCTGGATCGCGACGACGTTGCGGCCCGGACGCAGGTCGCCCGTGAGGTCGACGTCGACGGCCTGCCGCCACGAGTCGGCGACCTGGGGCGAGCGAGCGGTGTCCGTTCCGTTGACGTGCAGGGCGAAGCTGTCGTCGGCGGTGAGCTGGAGGTGGGCCGCCGTGATCCTGGCGTCCGCGGGGAGGTCGAACGTCCGTCGGAAGTACCGGGTGCCGACCGGGGCGGACTCGGCCGGATTGCCACGGGGGTACCAGATCCAGCTCGCGCCCTGGAGCGAGACGGTGGCCCGCTCCGCGCGTGCGCCGATCCAGTCGCCGTGGAAGTCGTCCCCGGTCAGGAAAGCGGTCTCGAACCACTGCGCGCCGCTCCACGCCGACGCCCGCTGGGCGGCGTCCCAGACGCGGACGCGCCAGTGGTACCTGGTGCGGGAGCGCAGGTCCGGCCCGGCGTACTCGACGTCGAACGACTTCGCCGACGCCACCCGGCCGCTGTCCCACACGTCGCCGCTCCCGTTGGGCGACGACGACACCTGCACCTGGTAGGCCGACTGCCGGGTCCCGGCCACGTCCGACCCCAGCACCCAACCCAGCCTGGGCCGGGCCGCGTCGACGCCGAGCGGGCTCTCCTGGTGCTCGACCGTGAGGTGGTCGATCTCCAGGCCCGCCTTGACGGCGTGGCCTCCGGTGTCCGCCACGCCGGGGGTCGTCCCCACGACCGGTACCGCCAACACGACTGCCAGGACGGCTCCCACCACACGCGACCGCATCGCACTCTCCTCCGCCGTTGGGGGAAACGTCCTCGCCGGAGCCGCAGAATTGAAACGTTTCATTCGAGCGGCACGGAGTCACGTTATAGCGATCGGACGTGTGGGACAAGGGTCACACCGGGCGGCGTGAGGAGGAGCGCGGGTGTCCGGGACCGGTCGATCACGGAATCCTGTTGGTCACCTGTTCGTCGCGTTCGAACCGGGCGATCGAGCGGTAGTCGCCGAACGTGGGGATCGGTTCCCAGTTGGAGTCGACCGGCACGTCGGTGTACTCGACGGTTTCCCGGAAATGCTCCACCTTGTTCTTCACGACCCGCTTGACGTATCCGTCCTCGCGGTAGTTCACGGCCTCGTGGGTCGACGAATCGGAAAGCCGCAAACCCGGTTGGTCGTTCGGGTAGGTCCACATGTTGGCGCGAGCCAGGAAAAGGCTCTCGTCGGTTTTCCGCATGAACGTGTACTCGGTCGTCTTCCGGCCGGGGCCGTCGAGGAAGGTCACCACGACGACGCCGGTCTTCCACACCGGCGTGACCAGGGTCGGGGACGTCGACCCCGACCTGGGCGGCATGATCGCCGTGTACTCCTCGCCCGCACCGTCCTTGACCCGTGCCTCTGCCTCGGTCAACGGGTCGCCGGGGGCGTTGTCCGCGTAGTTCCACTTGAAGCAGTAGTTGACCATGTCT